>JBFGAO010000001.1:0-19018 GCA_041568095.1 Steroidobacteraceae bacterium
GCGGTCAGCGTGACGCTGCTGCTCGGCGTCCAGCAGTTGCGCGACGGTGTCCGCGACAGCTTCGCGCGGACGATCTCCGGTGCCGACCTCGTCGTCGGGGCTCGCAGCGCGCCCGTCAACCTGCTGCTGTACTCGGTGTTCCGGATCGGCGACCCGACCGCGAACGTCAGCTGGCAGAGCTACCAGCTGGTCGCGCGCCATCCCGACGTGGACTGGACGATTCCGCTGGCGCTCGGCGACTCGCACAAGGGTTTCCGCGTGCTCGGCACGACGCCCGGGTACTTCCTGCACTACCGCTACGGCGGCCGCCGGCCGCTGGAGTTCGCGCAGGGCGGTGCCTTCGCGGGGCCGCAGGACGCCGTGCTCGGCGCCGAGGTCGCCGCGGCGCTCGGCTACCGAGTCGGCAGCGAGCTGACGATCGCGCATGGCATCGGCGAGGTCAGCTTCGCCGAGCACGGTGACCAGCCGTTCCGCGTGACCGGCATCCTGGCGCGCACCGGCACGCCCGTCGACCGCACCGTCCACGTCAGCCTCGCCGCGATCGCCGAGATCCACGAGGACTGGCAGGACGGCGTGCCCGGTGTCGCGCGGCTGCGCCGCCCCTACGATGACGTGGACGAGGACGCCGGCGAGTCTCTGGAACGGACGCCGGAGTCGGTCACGGCATTCCTGGTCGGCATGCGCAGCAAGGACGCCGTGCTGCAGATGCAGCGCGCGCTGAACGACTACCGGGGCGAGCCGCTGACGGCCGTGATCCCGGGCGTCGCGCTGCAGCAGCTGTGGCAGGTCGTCGGCGTCGCCGACCGCACGCTGCTCGCGATCGCGGCCTTCGTCGTGCTGGCCGGCCTGATCGGCATGCTGACGTCGATCCTCGCGAGCCTGCGCGAGCGGCGCCGCGAGATGGCGATCCTGCGCTCGGTCGGCGCCCGCCCGGCCCATGTGTTCGGGCTGATGCTGCTCGAGGCCGCGCTGCTGGCGCTGGGCGGCGTCGTCGCCGGCATCGTCGCGACGCAGCTGCTGCTCGCAGCCGTCGCGCCGCTGCTGGCCGCGCGCTGGGGGCTGTTCCTGGAAGCCGCGGGTCCCGGCGGCTACGATCTGGCCCTCGGCGCCGCCGTCGTGCTGGCCGCCGCGGTGGCGGGCCTGGTGCCGGCCTGGCTCGCCTACCGGAACTCCCTGGCCGACGGATTGACTATCAGGACATGAGACGGACGCTGCACCGACTGCTGCTGGCCGCCGCCGCCTGCCTCGTCGCGCTGCCGGCCTGGGCGGCGCCGCGGCAGATCGACTGGATCGAGCTGCTGCCACCCGAGGCCCGCGAGGGCTTCGACCTCGCGCCGTCGCCGCCGGTGCACGACTACCTGTCCGGCGGCGAGTCGGGACTCGCGACGATGCAGAACCTGGACTTCCGCGTGAACCGCGAGCTCGAGGGCAAGGAGGTGAAGATTCCCGGCTTCATCGTGCCGCTGGAACTCGACGAGCGCGGCCAGGTCACCGAGTTCTTCCTGGTGCCCTACTTCGGCGCCTGCATCCACGTGCCGCCGCCGCCGCCGAACCAGATCGTCTACGTCGTCATGAAGAAGGGCATCAAGCTCGAGTCGATGTACTCGGCTTACTGGATCACCGGCCGGATGACGGCGAAGAACCGCAGCACGCGCCTCGGCGCGGCGGCCTACACGCTGACGGCGTCCGCGCACGAGGAGTACCGCTTCTGAGCAGCAGGACCGGCAGCCGTCGCAGCCTGTACCCGCCCGTCGAGCCGCGCCGCCATGGCCACCTCGACGTCGGCGACGGACACCAGCTCTACTGGGAGGAATGCGGCAACCCGGACGGACGGCCGGCCGTGTTCCTGCACGGCGGCCCCGGCGCGGGCTGCGATGCGCGGGCGCGGCGCTTCTTCGACCCGGCGCGCTACCGGATCGTGCTGTTCGACCAGCGCGGCTGCGGCCGCAGCCGGCCGCATGCGAGCCTGGAGAACAACACGACCTGGCACCTGGTCGCCGACATCGAGCGGCTGCGCGAGATGCTCGGCATCGACCGCTGGCTCGTGTTCGGCGGCTCCTGGGGCTCGACGCTGGCGCTGGCCTACGCGCAGTCGCATCCGGAGCGCGTGTCGGCGCTGGTGCTGCGCGGCATCTTCCTGCTGCGCCGCGCCGAGCTCGACTGGTTCTACCAGCAGGGCGCCAGCGCGCTGTATCCCGACCGCTGGGAGTCCTATGTCGAGCCGATCCCGCTGGCCGAGCGCGGCGGGCTGATGCAGGCCTTCTACCGGCGCCTGACCGGCCCGGACCGCGCCGCGGCGCTGGCCGCCGCCCGCGCCTGGGCGGTCTGGGAGGGATCGACGAGCTTCCTGCTGACCGACGAGGACAACGTCCGCCGCTGGGGCGAGGACGAGTTCGCGCTGGCCGTCGCGCGGATCGAGTGCCACTACTTCGTCAATGGCGGCTTCATGGAATCCGAGGACCAGCTGCTGGCCGGCATCGACCGCATCCGGCAGGTGCCTGCGGTGATCGTGCAGGGCCGCTACGACGTCGTCTGCCCGATGATGACCGCCTGGGAACTGCACCGCGCCTGGCCGGAGGCCGAGTTGCGCATCGTGGCCGATGCCGGCCACTCGGCCTTCGAGCCGGGCATCACCGACGAACTGCTGCGCGCGACGGATTACTTCGCCGGCTGAGCGCCGCTCAGCACTCGGGCACGTTGACGGCGAGCCCGCCCTGCGAGGTCTCCTTGTAGATCGACGACATGTCGCGGCCGGTCTGGCGCATCGTCGCAATGACCTGGTCCAGCGACACCTTGTGCGAGCCGTCGCCGCGCAGCGCGAGCCGCGCCGCGTTGATCGCCTTGACGGCGCCCATCGCGTTGCGCTCGATGCAGGGGATCTGGACCAGCCCGGCGATCGGGTCGCAGGTCAGGCCGAGGTTGTGCTCCATGCCGATCTCGGCGGCGTTCTCGACCTGCTCGTTGGAGCCGTTCAGCGCCGCTGCGAGGCCGCCGGCCGCCATCGAGCAGGCGACGCCGACCTCGCCCTGGCAGCCCATCTCCGCGCCGGAGATCGACGCGTTCCGCTTGTACAGCAGCCCGATCGCACCGGCCGTCAGCAGGAAGCGCCGGATGCCGGCCGGGCCGCTGCCCGGGCAGAAGTGGTCGAAGTAGTGCAGCACCGCCGGCACGATGCCGGCCGCGCCGTTGGTGGGCGCCGTGACGACCTGCCCGCCTGCGGCGTTCTCCTCGTTGACGGCCAGCGCCCAGGCGTTGACCCACTCCATCGGGTCCACCCGGCCGGCCTTGGTCTCGGCCTCCAGCATGCGCTGCATCTTCGGCGCACGGCGCCGGACCTTCAGCACGCCCGGCAGCAGGCCCTCGGCCGCAAAGCCGCGGCGCACGCAGTCCTGCATCACGGTCCAGATCCGCTCGAGCCCCGCGTCCGTCTCCGCCTGGCTCCGGAGCGCGCGCTCGTTGACGAGCATCAGCTCGTGGATCTCCAGCCCGCGGTCGCGGCACAGCGCCAGCAGCCCGGCTGCGTCGTCGAAGGCCAGCGGCAGCTCGGCCACTGCGGCCGCCGCGGCCGGGTCCTCGCCGGCCCGCTGCACCGCGCCGCCGCCGATCGAGTACATTTCCGCGGCCAGCAATTCGCCGCCCGCGGCGTCGCGGGCCCTGAAGCGCATGCCGTTGGAATGCCCCGGCAGCATCTGGTCGCGGTGGAACAGCAGGTTCATCGGCTCGTCGAAGGGGATCTCGTGCCGGCCGGCCAGCCGGATCCGGCCGCTCGCGCGGATCCTGTCCAGCGCCGGCTCCATCAGCGCCGGGTCGAGCCCGGCCGGGTCGTTGCCCTCGAGGCCCAGCAGCACGGCGCGGTCCGTGCAGTGGCCGACGCCGGTCAGCGCCAGCGAGCCGTACAGCTGCACGAAGACCTCGGTCGTGCGCTCCAGCAGGCCGCCCGCCTCGAGGTCCTGCACGAACATCCGCGCGGCCAGCATCGGCCCCATCGTGTGCGACGACGAGGGACCGACCCCGACCTTGAATACGTCGAAGACCGAAGTGCTCACCACGGCAGTCTGAACCCCGCGGCGCGCCGCCTCAAGCCGGTCACAGTGCGGCCAGCCGCCGCAGCACCAGCCCGGCCAGCTCGCGCGCCAGTGCAGCGCGCAGCGAGCGCTCCTCGTGCTCCTTGGCGAGGATTGCCGCCTCGTCGTAGCTGAAGTCCCGCGTCAGCGTGACGGTGTGCGGCCCGGTCAGCGGCTCGCCGGCCGCGTCGCTGACCGAGTACTCGACCGTGTAGAAGACCTCGAACTCGCTCGGCGTGTTGCGCGCCGACACCGACAGCACCTCGTGGCCGCTCGCGTCGCGGTGGATCCGGATCACCGCACTGGCACCGGCCGCGCTCGGCGCGGGCTCCGCGCCGGCGGCGCGCAACGCATCGCGCAGCGCCGCGTACAGCGGCGTGTAGCGGTCCTCGGCGTCGACGTAGGGGCGCGCCAGCCGCTCCGGCAGCGGCGTATGACCCTGCAACCGGAAGCCGCAGGCCGACACGGCGACGGCGGCGAGCAGCGGGACGGCGAGCCGGAGGATGCGCATCAGACCACCAGGTTGACGAGCTTGCCGGGCACGTAGACGAACTTGCGCAGCGGCGCATCGCCGACGTGGCGCGCGACGCCGGGGTCCGACAGCGCCGCCTCGCGCGCGGTTGCCTCGTCGGCTCCGGCCGGCACCGAGACCCGGCCGCGCAGCTTGCCGTTGACCTGCACGACGATCTCGACGGTGTCCTGCGCCAGCGCCGCGGGGTCCGGCCCGGGCCAGCGCTCGTCGACGACGGCGCCCGCGTGGCCGAGCGCACGCCACAGCGCGTGCGTCACATGCGGCACGAACGGCGACAGCATCAGCACGACCAGTTCCAGCGCCTCCTGCAGCACGGCGCGGCCCTGCGGCGACGGGTCCTCGAAGCGCTGGATCTCGTTCAGCAGTTCCATCACCGCCGCGATCGCGGTGTTGAAGGTCCGCCGGCGGCCGATGTCGTCGCTGACCTTGGCCAGGGTCTGGTGCGCCCGGTGCCGCAGCGCGCGCTGGCCGGCATCGAGCGCCGCGCGATCGAGCGGGGCCGGCGCGCCGCCCGCCACCTGTGCGTGGACGGCCTTCCACAGCCGCTTCATGAAGCGGAACGCGCCCTCGACGCCCTCGTCCGACCACTCCAGCGTGTGCTCCGGCGGCGCCGCGAACATCATGAACAGCCGCGCCGTGTCGGCGCCGTAGCGCTCGATCAGCGCCTGCGGGTCCACGCCGTTGTTGCGCGACTTCGACATCGTGCCGATACCGCCGAACTCGACGCGCCGGCCGTCCGACTTCAGCACCGCGCGGTCGCGGTCGCCGCCCTCTCCCGGCTGCACGTCGGCGGGGTTGTAGTAGACGAGCCGGCCCGACTCCGGCTTCCGGTACCAGATCTCGTTCAGCACCATGCCCTGCGTCAGCAGGTTCCGGAACGGCTCGTCGACGCCGGTCAGGCCGCAGTCGCGCATCACGCGGGTCCAGAAGCGCGAGTACAGCAGGTGCAGGATCGCGTGCTCGATGCCGCCGATGTACTGATCGACGGGCATCCAGTGGGCCGCGCGCGCGTCGACCATCGCCGCGTCGCAGTCCGGACTCGTGTAGCGGAAGAAGTACCAGGACGAGTCCACGAAGGTGTCCATCGTGTCCGTCTCGCGCCGCGCCGGCAGTCCGCAGGACGGGCAGGCGCATTCGAGGAACTCGCGGTGCTTCGCAAGCGGGTTGCCGGAGCCGTCCGGCACGAGGTCCTCGGGCAGCCGCACCGGCAGCTGGTCGTCGGGCACCGGCACGGTGCCGCAGGCCGGGCAGTGCACGACCGGGATCGGGCAGCCCCAGTAGCGCTGCCGGGAGATGCCCCAGTCGCGCAGGCGCCAGTTGACCTGGCGGCGGCCGAGATCCTTCGCCTCGAGGTCGGCCGCGATGGCATCGACCGCGCGGTCGTAGTCGAGCCCGTCGTAGGGCCCCGAGTTCACGCAGCGCCCGTACTCGGCGTACCAGGGCTGCCAGGCCGTCGCGTCGTAGCGCTGCCCGCCGACGTCGATGACCTGCCGGATCGGCAGCCCGTACTTCAGCGCGAAGCCGAAGTCGCGCTCGTCATGGCCCGGCACGCCCATCACGGCGCCCTCGCCGTAGGCCATCAGCACGTAGTTGCCGACCCAGACCGGCAGCCCGGCGCCGGTCAGCGGGTGGCGCACCGCGAGGCCGGTCGCGATGCCCTTCTTGTCGATCGTCGCGAGGTCGGCCTCCATCACGCTGCCGCGCCGGCACTCGTCGACGAACTCGCGCACGGCCGGGTCGCGGGCGGCCGCCAGTTCGGCGAGCGGGTGCTCCGGCGCCACTGCAACGAAGGTCGTGCCCATCAGCGTGTCGGCGCGGGTCGTGAACACCCGCAGCTCGCCGCGCTCGCCGCCGATCTCCCACGGGAAGGCGATGTTGATGCCCTCGCTGCGGCCGATCCAGTTGGCCTGCATCGTGCGCACCCGCTCCGGCCAGCCGTCGAGCCCGTCCAGCGCCGCGAGCAGCTCGTCCGCGTACTGCGTGATGCGCAGGTAGTACATCGGGATCTCGCGCTTCTCGATCAGCGCGCCCGTGCGCCAGCCGCGGCCGTCGATGACCTGCTCGTTGGCGAGCACGGTCTGGTCGACCGGGTCCCAGTTCACGACGCCGGTCTTCAGGTAGGCGATGCCGCGCTCGAGCATGCGCAGGAACAGCCACTGGTTCCAGCGGTAGTAGTCGGCGTCGCAGGTGGCCAGCTCGCGCGACCAGTCGATGCCGAAGCCCAGCGACTTCAGCTGCCCGCGCATGTGCGCGATGTTGTCGCGCGTCCACTTCGCCGGCGGCACGCCGTTCGCGATCGCGGCATTCTCGGCCGGCAGGCCGAAGGCGTCCCAGCCCATCGGCTGCAGCACGTTGCAGCCCTGCATGCGCATGTAGCGCGCGATCACGTCGCCGATCGTGTAGTTGCGGACGTGGCCCATGTGCAGCCGCCCGCTCGGGTACGGGAACATGCACAGGCAGTAGTACTTCGGCCGCGACGCATCCTCGCGCACGCGAAAGCTTCCCGCCTGCTCCCAGTCATGCTGGGCGGCAGCCTCGATCAGCGCGGGTTCGTAGCGTTCCTGCATGCGGTGCGGCGGCCCCGTGACGAAGAGCCCCGAAGGATACCCGAGGCCCGGCCGGCCGGCCTAGCTGCTGCCGCTGCCGCGCCGGCGCGGCAGGCACACGGCCAGCGCCAGCAGCAGCAGGCAGGCGGCCAGCACCGGTGCATTGCCGGTCCGCGCATAGGGTGTCAGGCCGCCGTGCGGGACGACCTGCCCGGCCAGCACGCCGGTCTCGAACTGCGGCAGCCGCGCGGTCACGCTGCCGTCCGGCGCGATCACCGCGGTGACGCCGTTGCTGGTCGCGCGGACCAGCCAGCGGCCCGCCTCGCGGGCGCGGAACCGCGCCATCTGCAGCTGCTGGTGCGGCGCGGCCGAGTCGCCGAACCAGGCATTGTTCGTCACGTTGACCAGCAGCGTCGCCTGCGGCAGCACCGCGAGCTGTTCGGCGCCATAGGCGTCCTCGTAGCAGATCGTGACGCCGATCCGCTGGCCGGCCGCCTCGAGCGGCGGCTGCTCGTCGCCGCCGGCGCTCATGTCGTAGTACGGCAGGCTCATCAGCCGCATCCAGCGCCGCACCGAATCCGGGACCGGGAAGAACTCGCCGAACGGCACCAGCCGCCGCTTGTA
Organism: Steroidobacteraceae bacterium; assembly: GCA_041568095.1. Lineage (GTDB taxonomy): Bacteria > Pseudomonadota > Gammaproteobacteria > Steroidobacterales > Steroidobacteraceae > SCUD01. The sequence goes on from JBFGAO010000001.1 coordinate 7,767, forward strand.
ATACCAGCCGTCGCCGTCGCCGGTCAGCGCCAGCAGCCCGTTGTAGATCCGGTCGGCGTCGAAGTCGTAGCGCAGCAGCCCGACCAGCACCTCGGAGCCCTGCGCGCGGGCCTCGGTCCGCACCGCCGCCAGGTAGCCCTGCGCCTCGTGCGCGAGCAAGGGCAGTGCCGCCTCCGGCCACACGACCAGCCGCGCGCCCAGCGCCTCGCGGTTCAGGCGGCGCAGCAGCGCGAGCGTCGCGGCACGGTTCTCCTCCTGCCACTTCTGGTCCTGAGGCACCGACGGCTGCAGCAGCGCGACGCTCAGCGGCTCGCCGGCCGGCCCGGTCCAGCGCCGCCCGTCCAGCAGCGCGGCGCTGCCCCAGACGACCGCCAGCAGCAACGCCGCGGCCAGCCGCTCGGCGCGGCCGCCGAGCAGCAGCGACAGCAGCGCGCCGGCCGTCGCGACCGAGGCCAGCGTGACCAGGTGCAGGCCGCCGGCCGGCGCCAGCGCCGCGAGCCAGCTGTCGCTGTGCGCATAGCCCAGCTGCAGCCACGGGAAGCCGGTGAACAGCCAGCCGCGCAGCCATTCCATCAGCGTCCAGCCGGCCGGCAGCAGCGCGAGGCGCCGCCACGGCCCGGCCGCGGGACCGTGACGTGCCGCGAGCCAGCCGAGCCCGCCGTAATAGGCGCCCATGATCGCGACCAGCGCCAGCAGCAGGAACACCGCCAGCCAGACCGGGGCCTGGCCGTAGACATGCACCGCCGTGTAGATCCACCAGGTGCCGGCGAGGAACAGGCCGGCGCCGAAGGCCATGCCGCTGGCCAGCGCCTCGCGCGGACTGGCGCCCTCCCAGGCGAGGAACAGCAGCGCCGGGCACAGCACCGCCAGCGGGTACAGGCCCGTTGGTGCGAACGCGAAGGACGCCGCTGCGCCGGCGGCGGCGGCCAGCCACGGCGCGTGGCGGCGCGCCGACACGGCGAGCGCAGCCGGCAGGGCCATTCAGCCGCCGCGCGCTTCGCCGGCCCGCGGCGGCACCGCGGCGGGGGCGGTCACGCGCAGCTGGTCGATGCGACGCCGGTCGGCCCGCAGCACGCGGAACTCGTAGCCGTCGAGCGTGACGGATTCGCCGCGCCGCGGCAGCCGGCCGAATTCGTGCATGACCAGCCCGCCGATCGTGTCGAACTCCTCCTCGCTGAAGCGGGTGCCGAAGTACTCGTTGATGTCGGCGATGCGTGCCAGCGCCAGCACCGCGAACTGCCGGTCGCCCTCGCGGCGTATCGTCTGGTCCTCGTCGATGTCGTACTCGTCGGCGATCTCGCCGACGATCTCCTCGATGACGTCCTCGATCGTGACGAGGCCCGAGCCGCCGCCGTACTCGTCGACGACGATCGCCATGTGGTTGCGGCTGAGCCGGAACTCCTTCAGCAGCACGTTCAGGCGCTTGCTCTCCGGCACGAACGCGGCCGGCCGCAGCGCGTCGCGGACGTCGAACTCGCCGGGCTTGCCCTCGGCGTAGTAACGCAGCAGGTCCTTCGCGAGCAGGATGCCGACGACCTGGTCGCGGTCGTCGCCGATCACCGGGAAGCGCGAGTGGCCGGACTCGACGATGACCGGCAGCAGCGACTCCGGCGGTGCGTCACGCTCCAGCACGACCATCTGCGAGCGCGGCACCATGATGTCGCGGACCTGCAGGTCCGCGACGCCCAGCACGCCCTCGATCATCGCCAGCGCGTCGGCGCCGAGCACGCCGCGCCGGGCGGCGTCACGCAGCTGGCCGACCAGCTGGGCGCGGTCGCCCGGCTGCTCGCGCAGCAGGCGCTGCCACCAGCTCTGGCCGGATTGGTCGTCTCCCATGGCGTCAGTCCCCGTACGGGTCAGGATAACCCAGCGTCGAGAGCAGCTGCCGCTCGCGCCGTTCCATGCGGCGCGCCCCGGCCGCGCCATTGCGCATTGAGCCGGCGGCCCTCGGCCGCGCCGACGACGCGGATGCCGAGCTCGCCGCGCTGCCCGTCCGCGGCGAGCCGCGCCCAGCGCCGCAGCGACACCGGGGCCGGCGCCCAGGGCCGGCGCGTCGCGTAGCGGACCGCGACCTCGACGCTCAACCGGATTCCTGCCGGCGCGTCTCGCGCTCGTAGGCCTCGACGATCCGCTGCACCAGCGGGTGGCGCACGACGTCGCGCGCCGTGAACGCGGTGACGGCGATCCCGGGCACGCCCTCCAGCACCGTCAGCGCGTGGCGCAGGCCCGACACGCGATGCGCGGGCAGGTCGGTATGCGTGATGTCGCCGGTGACGACCGAGCGCGACCCGAAGCCGATCCGGGTCAGGAACATCTTGATCTGCTCGACCGTCGTGTTCTGGGCCTCGTCGAGGATGATGAAGGCCTCGTTGAGCGTCCGGCCGCGCATGAACGCCAGCGGCGCGATCTCGATGACGTTGCGCTCGATCAGCCGCGCGACGCGGTCGAAGCCGAGCATCTCGTACAGCGCGTCGTACATCGGCCGCAGGTACGGGTCGATCTTCTGCGACATGTCCCCCGGCAGGAAGCCGAGCCGCTCGCCCGCCTCGACCGCCGGCCGCACCAGCACGATGCGGCGCACCGCGTCGCGCTGCAGCGCCTCGACCGCGCAGGCGACCGCCAGGTAGGTCTTGCCGGTGCCGGCCGGGCCGATGCCGAAGGTCAGGTCGTGGTCGCGGATCTGGCGCAGGTACTGCTGCTGGTTGGGCCCGCGCCCGCGGATCCGGCCGCGCAGCGTCTGCACCGACAGCGGGTCGTCGTCGCCGGAGTCACCCATGCCGGCTTCCTGGATCGCCAGGTGCACGTCCTCCGGCGCCACCGGCTCGGCCGCCGCGCGCTCGTACAGCGCGCGCAGCACCGCGACGCCGGCCTCGGCATTGTCGCCGCGGATGCGGAACTGGCCGGCGCGGTGGCGGATGTCGATGCCGAGGCGGGACTCCAGCTGCCGCAGGTTCTCGTCCAGCGGGCCGCAGACGGCAGCCAGCCTGGCGTTGTCCCCGGCCCCGAAGTCGACGCTGGCCTCGCGCGGCGCGCTCAAGCGACCAGCCGGCCGCGCAGCGAGTTCGGCAGCGCCTCGGTGATCCGGACGTCGGCGAAGCGGTTGACCAGCGCCGACGGCCCATCGAAGTTGACCCAGCGCATGTTCTCTGTGCGCCCGGCGAGCTGGCGCGGGTCGCGCCGCGCCGGGCGCTCGACGAGCACGCGCTGCACGCTGCCGACCATGCGCTCGCTGATCGCGCGGGCCTGCCGGTCGACCAGCGCCTGCAGCTCGGACAGCCGCCGGTGCTTGACCTCGTCCGGCACCTCGTCGGGCAGCGACGCCGCGGGCGTGCCCGGCCGGCGGCTGTAGATGAAGCTGAATGACTGGTCGAAGCCGACGTCCTCGATCAGTTCCAGCGTCTGCCGGAAGTCGTCCTCGGTCTCGCCCGGGAAGCCGACGATGAAGTCCGAGGACAGGCTGATGTCCGGGCGCACGGCGCGCAGCCGCCTGATCTTCTGCCGGTACTCGAGCCGCGTGTAGCCGCGCTTCATCCGGGCCAGCACGCGGTCCGAGCCGCTCTGCACCGGCAGGTGCAGGTAGTTCGCGAGCTTGGGCACCTCCGCGTAGGCCCCGACCAGCGCGTCGCTGAACTCGAGCGGGTGCGAGGTCGTGAACCGTATCCGTTGCAGCGCGTCGATCCGCGCGATGTGCCGGATCAGCGTCGCGAGGTCGCAGGCCGTGCCATCCGGCATCGGGCCGCGGTAGGCGTTGACGTTCTGGCCGAGCAGCGTGACCTCGGAAACGCCCTGGGCCGCCAGCGACTCGACCTCGGCGACGACCTGCGCGAAGGGCCGGCTCATCTCCTCGCCGCGCGTGTAGGGCACGACGCAGAAGCTGCAGTACTTGCTGCAACCCTCCATGACCGACACGAACGCGGTCGCGCCGTCGGCGCGCGGCTCGGGCAGCCGGTCGAACTTCTCGATCTCGGGGAAGGACACGTCGACCTGCGGCCGGCCGCTGGCGCGCAGGCCCGCGATCATCTCCGGCAGCCGGTGGATCGTCTGCGGGCCGAACACGAGGTCGACGAACGGCGCCCGCTCGAGGATGCCCTCGCCCTCCTGGCTCGCGACGCAGCCGCCGACGCCGATCACGAGACCCGGGCGGCGGCGCTTCAGCAGCCGCCACTGGCCCAGGTGCGAGAACACCTTCTCCTGCGCCTTCTCGCGCACCGAGCAGGTGTTCAGCAGCACGACGTCGGCCTGTTCCGGGTCCTCTGTCAGTGCCAGCCCGGCCGACTCGCGCAGCACGTCGGCCATCCGCGCCGAGTCGTACTCGTTCATCTGGCAACCGAAGGTCTGGATGTACAGCCGACCGCTCATGCGCCCCCGGCGGGTGCTCGGGAAAAGGGCGCCTAGGGTACCGTTTTTGGCCGGGTCGATGAAGCGTCAGCGCCCGCGGGCTGGCGCGGGCCGGCGCGTGCAAGCAGCTGATCTGCCTGGGATTCCGGCCGGGCTCAGGGCCCGAAGGTGCCGGTCGCGCCGGTGTCCGGTTCCGGCTGGCGCAGTTCGCTGATCAGGAAGCGCCCGGTCGCGGTGAAGCGGGTGTCCGCCGTCATCGTGTCGGCGATCGAGCGGCGCCGCATCATGTGCACCGAGTACTCGAGCTCGTGCAGCAGCGACGGCTGCGCATAGTAGTAGCCCTGGCCCGCGACGCAACCGAGCTCGATCAGCTCGCGCTGCTGGTGCTCGCGCTCGATGCCCTCGGCGACGACCTCCAGGCCCAGCGTCTCGCCCAGCGTGATGATCGCGCGCGCGAGCGCGGCGCCGTCCTTGCGGCCGCACAGCCGCTCGACGAAGCTGCGGTCGATCTTCAGGATGTCGATCGGGAAGCGGTGCAGGTAGGACAGCGACGAGTAGCCGGTCCCGAAGTCGTCGATCGCGATCCGGACGCCGATCTTCTTCAGCCGCTGCAATTTCGCGAGCGTCGCGTCGGTGTTCTGCATCAGCATGCTCTCGGTCATCTCGATGACCAGGCAGCCCGCGTCCAGGCCCGACTCCTTCAGTGCCGACATCACGTCGGCGTAGAGGTCGGCCTTCTCGAACTGCGCGCCGGAGACGTTGACGGCGACGCGGACCTGCTTGCCCTCGGGCAGGTGCTCCTGCCAGGCCCGGACCTCCTTGCAGGCCTGGCGCAGCACCCAGCGGCCGAGCCCGATCATGTGGCCGGAATCCTCGGCGACGCCGATGAACTCGCCGGGCTGGACCAGCCCGCGCTTCGGGTGCCGCCAGCGCACCAGTGCCTCGACGCCCAGCAGGTAGCCCGACTGCAGGTCGACGATCGGCTGGTAGTGCAGCTGGAACTGGTTCTCGCTGAGCGCCTTCGCGAGCTCGGCCTCGACCTCGAGGCGCTGGTGGGCCGCGTGCTGCATCGCCGCCTCGAACACGATGTAGCGGCCCTTGCCCTGGCCCTTGGCCGCGTACATCGCGACGTCCGCGTTGCGCAGCAGCTCCTCGACGCCGTCGTCCGGCGTCGCGAACGCGACGCCGACGCTCGCCGCGACGCGCAGGTCGCTGCCGAGGAACGAGAACGGCTCCTGCAGCGCCTCGACGATCCGCGATGCGACGCCGATGACCGGGTCGCGGCTCGTCAGATTCTCGATCAGCACCGCGAATTCGTCGCCGCCGAGCCGCGCAACCGTGTCGCCGGTCCGCGTGCACTTGACCAGGCGCTGCGCGCTCGTGCGCAGCACGCGGTCGCCCTGGCCGTGGCCGAGGCTGTCGTTGATCTTCTTGAAGTTGTCGAGGTCGATGAACAGCACCGCGACGCCGCGGTTGCTGCGGCGGCTGACGGCGATCGCGTGCTCGACGCGGTCGCGGAACAGTGCGCGGTTGGCAAGCAGCGTCAGCGGGTCGTGGAAGGCGAGCCGCCGCAACTGGTCCTCGAGCCCCTTGCGGTCGGTCGTGTCGCGGACGTTCAGCACGCGGCCGCCGACCGTCGGCTCCGACTCGAGGTTGGTGCCGACGATCTCGATGATGCGCTGCTTCTCGCCGCCGCGCGGCACGTGCGCCTCGGCGACCGCCGAGGCCCCGGGCTTCGCGAGGTCGCGCGTGATGAACTCGCGCAGCCGGACGCGGTCCTCCTCCGCGAGCAGGTCGGTGATCGGGCGGCCGACCAGCGCATCGGCCCGGTGGCCGAACACGCGCTCGGCCGACGGGGTCACGTAGTTGATCCTCGTGTCGTTGCCGACGATCGCGATCACGTCGGCCGAATTGCGGATCAGCGCCGAGAAGCGGGCTTCGGCTGCGCGCGTCGCAAGGCTGGCCTGGACCGCGGCAACGCGGCTGGTCGTCAGCGCCTGGCGCGTCAGCAGCAGGATCGTCGCGGTGCAGACCACGTAGGTCATCACGCCGACCGGCTCGTCCAGCTGCTCGAGCTGCAGTACCAGCAGCGCAAGCCCGGTCAGCGACAGGCCCAGGAAGGGCAGCAGGTGCACCAGGCGCCAGTCGCCGTCGGCCCGGTGTGCGGGGGCCTCGAAGCGGCGGCTGCGCAGGTACTCGAACACCGACGCAAGACAGAACACGGCAATCGGCAGCGCCGACAGCGGCCGCTTGGCGCCGGTCATCAGCGCCGGCTCGATCAGCGGCGCGGCGATCCGGTACAGGTCGGCGCCGCCCAGGACCGCCATGCCGGCCGCGAAGCCGGTCATGCCGGGCCAGCCGCGCCAGTCGGCGGGCCGCAGCAGCAACACCATCGCCAGCACGATCAGCACGCAGGCCAGCGTCGCGTGCAGCAGCGGCGAGGCCAGCCAGCCCCCGTCACCGGCCGACGGCAGCTTCAGCAGCACCGTGTACCACAGCGTCGCGCCATAGCAGATCGCGACGATCACCGCGTCCAGCCAGAAGCGCGGGTCCGAGCTGCGGCTGCGGGTCGAGATCATGAAGGCGCCGATCGACGCCGCGGCGGCCGCCGCATAGGCGAGGTGCAGCCACTGGCTCAGCGGGCCCGGATCGGCCAGCCAGAAGGGCGTCGTCGCGACCCAGCCGGCCGCCATGTACAGGGCCAGCGTCACCGCCAGGCAGCGCCAGGCGATGCGCCGGGCCGGCGGCATGTCGTCCAGCGAGCCGGCGAGGACGGCCATCAGCATCGCCGCGACGACCATCGCGGCGCGGGCGACCGGGGAGCCCGGCATTGCGAAGGCCGTCACCGCCGCGGCCAGGCCGACGAGCATCAGCCAGCCGCGCGGGTTGTCCACCCAGGGCAGCAGTTTCTGCGCAATCCGCCCGCGTACCGGCTTTTCGGCCTTTGAATCCATCAGCTCCCGTCCCGTTGCGGGATCCCGCAAGGCGCCGGCGGCGCCCGCAGAGTCCCGCTCAGGGGGCTGATGGTGACTTAATGCGGCACCGGCAGGACGCGCAGCCGGTCACAAATCCGCCGCCCGGCGGCCCGCGGCGGGGCCCGAAGCGTGGCCTGGCGCTCAGAACGGGATGTCGTCGTCGAAGGACTCGTCGCTGCCGGCCTGGCTGCCCGCGGAGGCGGGCTCGCTGCGAGCGGCCCGGTCCTGGCCGCGGTCCGCACCGCCGCCCGGGCCGCCGCGGCCGCCCAGCATCTGCATGTCGTTGGCGACGACCTCGGTCGTGTACCGGTCCTGCCCCTCGCGGTCCTGCCACTTGCGGGTGCGCAGCCGGCCCTCGATGTAGACCTGCGAACCCTTGCGCAGGTACTCGGCGGCAATCTCGGCGAGCCGGTCGAACATCACGACGTTGTGCCACTCCGTCGCTTCCTTGTTCTCGCCGGTCTGCTTGTCGCGCCACTGGTCCGTCGTCGCCACGCGCAGGTTGACGACCGCCTTGCCGCTGGGCATCGCGCGGCTCTGCGGATCCTGCCCCAGGTTGCCGATCAGGATCACCTTGTTGATACCGCGCGCCATGTCGCCTCCTCGCCGTCGCGTTCCGGCATCCATTGTAGTCGCGCCCCGCGGCGCCGCCCACCGTCTATCCGCTGCGTCCGGCCCCATTCGCCTCTGCCCGGGCCGCGAGCAGCGCCCAGCCGAGCGCCCCCGCGCCCGCCACCAGCGAGACGCCGCCGATGCCGGAACCCGCCGCGAGCAGCAGCCCGCCCAGCGCCCCGCCCGCGAAGGCACCGAGGAACTGGCAGGTCGCGAACAGCCCGAGCGCGGCGCCGCGCAGTTCCTCGCCGGCCGCCGCCGACAGGCTCGCCGGCAGCCGCGCCTCGAGGAAGTTGAAGGCCCCGAAGTAGCCGACCAGCGCGGCCAGCAGCACGAGCCGGTCGCCGTGGCCGAGGCCGATCGCGGCCTGCGCCGCCGCCAGCAGCAGGCCCGCGGCCAGCAGTGGCAGCCGCGTGCGCGGCGTCCGCTCCGACCACAGCAAGAGCGGCAGCGTCAGCAGCAGCGACAGCGCAAACACCGGCAGGTAGCTGCGCCAGTGCTCGGGACCCGGGATGCCATGCAGGTCGCGCAGCGCGAGCGGCACGCTGATGAAGGTTGCCGTCAGCGTCAGGTGCAGCACCAGCACGCCCGCATAGTGCGGCCACAGGCCCCGCGCCAGCGCGTCGCGGATCGCAGGGCCGGGGCGCGGCGCGCGGCGCGCCAGCCCGCCGGCCGGCAGCGCGACCAGCACCAGCAGCAGCGCCAGCAGGCCCAGCAGGCCGGTGGCCGCGAAGACGCCGCGCACGCCGATCCAGCCGGCCAGCGCCGGTCCCGCGACCAGCGACAGCACGAGGCTCGCCCCGATGCTGATGCCGACGATGGCCATGGCCCGGGTGCGCACCGCGGGGCGGGTCAGGTCGGCGAGCAGCGCCAGCGCGGGCCCGGACACGGCGCCGAGTCCCTGCACGGCGCGCGCGGCGACCAGCGCCCAGGCGGACGACGCGGCCCAGCCCAGCACCGAGCCCAGCACCTGCAGCGACAGGCCCGCGACGATCAGCGGGCGGCGGCCCCAGCGGTCGGACCACATGCCGAACGGGATCTGCAGCAGCGCCTGTGTCAGGCCGTAGGCGCCAACCGCGAGGCCGGCCATCAGCGGCGTGCCGCCGGGCAGCGATCCGGCATGCAGCGCAAGCACCGGCAGCAGCAGGAACAGCCCCAGCATCCGCGTCGCGTAGACGGCAGACAGCGTCGCGACGGCGCGGCGTTCCGAGGGCACGAGGGCCGCGCCGGCGTCGACGGACAATGGATTTCCCTTTGCGGCGGGTGGAGGCGGGCCGGTATTCTAGCAGGCTCGCCGCGCGCGCCCCGGGGCGCTGCCGGCCACCAGCCATGACCACGACGACGATCCAGATCCGCGGCGCCCGCACGCACAACCTGCAGGGCATCGACCTCGACCTGCCCCGCGAGCGGCTGATCGTGTTCACGGGCCTGTCCGGCTCCGGCAAGTCCTCGCTCGCCTTCGACACGATCTACGCCGAGGGCCAGCGCCGCTACGTCGAGTCGCTGTCGGCCTACGCGCGCCAGTTCCTGTCGATGATGGAGAAGCCCGACGTCGACTCGATCGAGGGCCTGTCACCGGCGATCTCGATCGAGCAGAAGTCCACGTCGCACAACCCGCGCTCGACCGTCGGCACGGTGACCGAGGTCTACGACTACCTGCGGCTGCTGTACGCGCGCGCCGGCCTGCCGCGCTGCCCCGATCACGGGCTCGACCTCGCGGCGCAGACCGTCAGCCAGATGGTCGACCAGACGCTGGCGCTGCCGGAAGGCACTGCGCTGGCGCTGCTGGCGCCGGTCGTCAGCGCGCGCAAGGGCGAGCACCTGCAGGTGTTCGAGGAATTGCGCGCCCAGGGCTTCGTCCGTGCACGGGTCGACGGCCGGCTCGTCGAGCTCGACGATCCGCCTAAGCTGGACCTGCGCCGCAAGCACACGATCGAGGCGGTCATCGACCGGCTGCGCGTGCGCCCCGACCAGCAGCAGCGGCTCGCCGAGTCCTTCGAGACGGCGCTGCGCCTCGGCGAGGGCGTCGCGCGCGTCGCGTTCCTCGACGAGCCGCGGCGCGACGAGCTCGTGTTCTCGGACAAGTTCGCCTGCACCGCCTGCGGCTACTCGCTGCCCGAACTGGAGCCGCGGCTGTTCTCGTTCAACAACCCGGCCGGTGCCTGCCCGTCCTGCGACGGCCTCGGCGTCCGGCAGTTCTTCGATCCCGACCGCGTCGTGATGCATCCGCAGCTGTCGCTGGCCGGCGGCGCCGTGCGCGGCTGGGACCGCCGCAACGCCTACTACTACCAGATGGTGCTGGCGCTCGCCGAGCACTACGGCTTCGACCCGGAGGCGCCCTACGAGCGGCTGCCGGAGCGCGTGCGCCGCGTGCTGATGGAGGGCAGCGGCGACGAGGAGATCGAGTTCCGCTACTTCGATTCGCGCGGACGCACGGTCCGCCGGCGCCACAGCTTCGAGGGCATCCTGCCGAACCTCGACCGGCGCTACCGCGAGACCGAGTCGCTGACGGTGCGCGAGGAGCTCGCGAAGTACCTCGGCACGCGCAGCTGCCCGGACTGCGGCGGCGCGCGGCTCGCGCGCGGCGCCCGGCATGTCTATGTCGGCGACCGCTCGCTGCCGGAACTGACCGCGCTGCCGGTCGGCCGCGCGCTGCAGTTCTTCGGCGAATTGCGTCTCGAGGGCTGGCGCGCGGAGATCGCCGCCCGGATCGTCAAGGAGATTGCGGACCGGCTCGGCTTCCTCGTCGACGTCGGCCTCGACTACCTGACGCTGGACCGCAGCGCCGAGACGCTGTCGGGCGGCGAGGCGCAGCGGATCCGGCTCGCGAGCCAGATCGGCTCCGGCCTGGTCGGCGTCATGTACATCCTCGACGAGCCGTCGATCGGCCTGCACCAGCGCGACAACCAGCGGCTGCTCGACACGCTGCACCGGCTGCGCGACCTCGGCAACACGGTCATCGTCGTCGAGCACGACGAGGAGGCGATCCGCCAGGCCGACCACGTCGTCGACCTCGGCCCGGGCGCCGGCGTGCACGGCGGCCGCGTCGTCGCGGCCGGGCGGCCGTCCGACATCGAGGCCAGCGGCGACTCGCTGACCGGCCAGTACCTGTCCGGGCGCCGCCGCGTCGAGGTGCCAGGCGAGCGCCGTCCGCGCGACGCCAAGCGGCTGCTGACCGTGCACGAGGCCACCGGCAACAACCTGCAGTCGGTGACCGCCGCGTTCCCGCTCGGGCTGATGACCTGCGTGACCGGCGTGTCCGGTTCCGGCAAATCGACCCTGATCAATGACACGCTTTACAAGGCAGTTGCGGAAGCTCTGAACCGC
>JBFGAO010000002.1:0-18165 GCA_041568095.1 Steroidobacteraceae bacterium
GCGAGGCCCGCCAGGTGACGCGCCTGCCGCTCGATGTCGGCAGCTACCGCTTGTCGCCGCGCGGCGACCGGCTGCTCGTGTCGCTCGACGTGTTCCCGGACTGCGGCGACCTCGCCTGCAGCCGCAAGCGCCTCGACGAGCGCAAGGCGGACAAGGCCAGCGGCCAGGTCTACGACCGGCTGTTCGTCCGGCACTGGGACCAGTGGAAGGATGGCCGGGTGTCGCAGCTGTTCTCGCTCACGCTGGATGCCTCCCGTGTCGCGACCGGCGAGCCGGCCGCGCTGACCGCGACGCTGGATGCCGACGTGCCGTCCAGGCCCTTTGGTGGCCGCAACGACTACGCCTTCAGCCCGGACGGTACGCGCGTCGTGTTCTCGGCCCGCATCAAGGGCGACGACGAGCCGCTGTCGACGAACTTCGACATCTGGTCGGTGCCCGCCGACGGCTCGGCCGTGCCGGTCAACCTGACGGCGGACAACCCGGCCTGGGACGCGCAGCCGGGCTACTCGCCGGACGGGCGCTGGCTGGCCTACCTCGCGATGGAGCGGCCCGGCTTCGAGGCCGACCGCTTCCACCTGGTCGTCCGTGATGCCGCGACCGGCGCGGTGCGCTTCACGACCCGCGACTGGGACCGCTCGATCGAGTCCTGGCGCTTCAGCGCCGACGGGCGCCGCGTGCTCGCGACGACCTTCCACCTCGGCCAGCATCCGCTCTGGTCGATCGACCTCGCGGACGGCCGGCGCCGGCAGCTGACCGGCGACGGCTACGTCGCCGAGTTCGACCTTGCCGGCGAGCGGGTCGTGTACTCGATGCAGAGCCTGACCTCGCCGGCCGATGTGTACCTGCTGGATGGCCGCGCCGCGCCGCGGCGGCTGACGCAGGTCAATGCCGCAAGGCTGGCCGACGTGCGCTTCGGCGAGCCGGAGCAGTTCACCTTCGCCGGCGCCGGCGGCGCGACCGTGCACGCCTACGTCGTCAAGCCCTGGGACTGGCAGCCCGGCCGCCAGTACCCGGTCGCGTTCATCGTGCACGGCGGGCCGCAATCAAGCTACGCGAACAACTGGAGCTTCCGCTGGAACCCGCAGGTCTACGCCGGCGCCGGCTACGCGGCCGTGTTCGTCGACTTCCACGGCTCCACCGGCTACGGGCAGGCCTTCACCGACTCGAACAGCCGCGACTGGGGCGGCAAGCCGCTCGAGGACCTGCAGAAGGGCCTGGCCGCGGCGCTCGCGCGCTATTCGTGGCTGGACGGCGGCCGCGCCTGCGCGCTGGGCGCCTCCTACGGCGGCTTCATGATCAACTGGATCGCCGGCAACTGGCCGGACGGCTTCCGCTGCCTCGTCAACCACGCCGGGCTGTTCGACCACCGCTCGATGTACTACACGACCGAGGAGCTGTGGTTCGTCGAGTGGGACCAGGGCGGCCCTTACCACGCCGACCCGGCCGCGCACGAGAAGTACAACCCGGCCAACCACGTGAACGAGTGGAAGACGCCGATGCTGGTGCTGCACGGCGCGCTGGACTACCGCGTGCCCTATTCGCAGGGCCTGGCGACCTTCACGGCGCTGCAGCGGCTCGGCATCGAGAGCCGCTTCGTGTTCTTCCCGGACGAGAACCACTGGATCCAGAAGCCGGCGAACAGCCGGCAGTGGCATGCAGAGGTGCTGCGCTGGCTGGACGGGCACCTGCGGCGCTGAGCGCGCCGCGGGGGCTCAGGACTCGCGCCACTCCGCGCGGTAGGAGCGGCCGAGCGACATGATCTTGGCGAGCAGCGCCGGGTACTTGATGCCCGACTCCAGCGCGGCGCTGCCGAAGTCCTCCCACTCCTCGAGGTTGGGGTTCGCATTGGCCTCGAGGACCCAGGGCGTGCCGTCGGCGCCGACCCGGAAGTCCATCCGCGCGTAGCCGGACATGTGCAGCGCGCGGTAGATCCTGCGCGCGAAGCGGTCCAGCCGCTCGGCGAGCCCGTCCGGCAGGTCCTTCGCCGGGCCGGTCGTGATGTTGTGCCTCTCCTGGTACGCGCGGTCCCACTTGACCTTGCGGGTCGCGATCGCGCTGCCGCTGCCGGCCAGCCCGCCGAAGTGCAGTTCCCAGGGCGTCAGCGTCTTCAGCCGGTCGTTGCCGAGCACGCCGACATACAGCTCGCGGCCCCCGACGTACTCCTCGACCAGCGCGTCCGACAGCGTGTGCTCGTGGATGAACTCGATCCGCTCGCGCAGCCGCGCGGCGTCCTCGACGACCGAGGCCTGTGCGATGCCGAGCGACGCGTCCTCGGTCGCCGACTTCACGAACAGCGGGAAGTGCAGCCGCGACGGGATCCGGACCTTGCGCCCGCGCTTGAACAGCGCGTGCCGCGGGGTCGGGATCCGGTGGTAGGCCAGGATCTGCTTCGACAGCACCTTGTCGCGCGACAGCATCATGCCGCGCGGGTTGCAGCCGGTGTAGGGCTGGCGCAGCAGCTCGAGGTAGGCGACGACGTGCTGGTCGTAGGTCACGATGCCGCCGAACTCCTCGAGCAGGTTGAAGCAGACGTGCGGCTGCCACTCGCGGATCGTCATGCGCAGCTCGCCGAGGCTGTCGCCGATGCCGAGCGGCCGGACGTCGTGGCCGGACTCGCGCAGCGTCGTGATCACGTCGAACTCGGTCCGGAACTCGTCGGCCTCCTGGTCCGTGTAGTCGTCCAGCGACTCCGGCGGGACCAGCGTCTCGTGCACCAGCACCAGCACCCGCATCTTCTTCATAGTGCTATCCATGGCCCGGAGTTGCGCATCGCCTTGCGGACCAGTGCGACGACCAGCCGCTCGGCGCGGCGCAGCGCCTTGCGCCGGTCGGTGCGGTTGAACAGCCGCAGCGAGATGCAGCGGTCGATCAGGTGCTCGACGATCTGCTGCACCAGGTACTCGCTGGCCCCGGTGCGCTTCGCGACGCGGCGCCTCACCGCGGCCATCTCCTCGCGCAGCATGCGCGCCGCCGTCGTCTGGCCGCGCCGCCGGCGCTTCAGCGTGAACACGCGCGACAGGATCTTGTCCACGCGCTCGACGTCGTCGGTCCGGTAGTGCGAGATCATCTCGAGGTAGTGCTCGCGCAGCGTCCGCCGCGTCACGCGCAGCGGCTCGACGTGCGAGCGTCCCCGGACGACCGGCTTGCGGCCGCGGATCTCGCGCATCAGCGAGTCGACGTACTCGAGCTTGCGCAGCGCCGGCCAGCCCTCGTAGCGCCGGCGCCATGCCGAGCGCGGCGTCAGCCAGACCGCGAAGGTCTCGGCGAAGTCCTCGGTCGGGTGGCTCTGCCCGTACCAGCTGCCGAGGTGCTGCACGAATCGCCGGCTGCCCGGGCGCGGCCGGTAATGCTGCGGGTAGGGCCGCGACGCCGGGCCGAAGGTCTCGCGCCAGGCCTTGCGGCGGCGCAGCCGGAACGCCGTGTCGAGGGCATGCCCTGCCTCGTGGCGCAGGATCTTCATCAGCCAGTCGGCGTTGCCGCCCTCGACCTCGCGCATGAAGCGCCTCTCGAGGCTCTTCAGACGCGGGTGCAGCAGGTAGAACGGGATCGCAATGCCGGGCACGCCGTCCGGCGAGAACCATTCCTGCGCGATCCAGCAGTGCGGACGGAACGAGATGCCGCGCGCGTCGAGCTCGCGATAGAGCTTGTCGATGTGTGGCTCGACCGGCGAGCCCTCGATGCGCAGCCCGAGGTCGCAGAGCCTGAGGTCGAGCAGCTGTTCCTCGGGGAGCCTCGCCCAGATCGGGCGGCGCCGGCGCCCTGCTTTGTGCGAGACCGTCCCTGCGCCGTGGCGTTCCCTCATGGCCGGCCAGCTTACACCGGCACGGGGCGACGCCGCCCGCTCAGGCCCGCGCGCCGCGCCGGCCGCCTGCGTCGTGCAGCCGGTCGGCCAGCGCGACGATCTCGTCGTGGCGCGCGAGCGCGCCGCGCCAGGCCGCCGGCAGCGCCGCGGCGCCGGAGTGCGCGCCGGCCAGCTGGCCGACGATCGCGCCCGTCGTGTCGGCGTCGCCGCCCAGGTTGACGGCGGCACGCAGGCAGTCGGCGAGGCCGCGCCCCTGCGCGAAGGCCCACAGTGCCGCCTCCAGCGCCTGCAGCGCCTGTCCGCCGCCGTGGATCTGCGGCGGCGCCCGCTCGCGCCAGGAGCCCGCCAGCAAGTCGCGCAGTTCCGGCTTCAATGGCAGCCGCTGCCAGAATTCCGCCTGCGCACCGGACAGTGGTTGCAGCAGTTCATCGCGGCTCGCGCCCGTCAGCGCGGCTGCCAGCAGCGCGGCCAGGCAACGCACGGCGTCCAGCGTCAGCGGCGCCTGGTGCGTGACGCGCGCGCAAGAGACGGCCGCCTCGACGGCGGCCGGGAAATTTGGCAGCAGCAGTGCGACCGCCGGCCCGATCCGCGCCAGCGGCTCCTTGTCGGCGCGGGCCGGATCGTGCGAGCCGGCCCAGGGGATGCCGCTCCACTGCGCCGACGCGAGCGCCCTTGCGGTCGCGGCGCTGATGCCGACGCAGCGCCCGGTGCTGGACCAGCGCCCTGCCTGCTGCCAGTCCCGGTAGCGCCGCACCTGGTCGGCTGCGTCGACAGCGCCGAGCTCGGCCAGGCTCTCGGCCAGGCACAGTGCCATCGCGGTCTCGTCCGACCAGGCGCCGGGCGCCAGGCCATCGGGCCCGCCGCCCAGCATCGCGCCGACCGGCGCGAACTCGCCGGGCTGGCGCCCGGCCGTGGCCTGGCCCAGCGCGTCACCCGCCGCGAGTCCCAGCAGCATGCCGCGCAGCCGGTCGCGCAGATCCGGCGCCCCGGGCGCTGCGGGGAGGACCTCGGGCTGCGCAGCCGCAGGCACCGCGCGCCGCTCCGGCCAGCCGCGCACGTATTCGCACTGCGCCTCGGTCTCCGGGACGCTCGGCCAGCTCGCTGCCCGCGACGATGCGCTCCACAACTCGTTGAGCTGCGCGAGCGCGGCCGGCCCGCCGGGCCCGTGGCGCGCCAGCCAGCAGCCGACGACGAGGTTGGTCCGGCCGATGCCGGCGCGGCAGTGCAGGTAGACCCGCCGGCCGTCGGCGAGCGCAGCGTCGATCTCGTCGAGCAGCTCGGTCATCTGCGCCGCCGACTCGGGCAGGCCGTGGTCGCGGATCGGCTTGCGCAGGTAGGCGATGGCGCCGCGGCTGTAGGGCCCGGGCAGCAGGCGCTCGTAGGGCGGCAGCTCGCCCGGCGCGGTCAGGTCGACGAAGCAGTCGATGCCCGCCTCGAGCAGCCGGCGCAGCCTGGACTCGGTCGCCTCGTCGCTGCGCCCGGCCGGGTACTCGCCGGCGAGCAGCCGGCCCGGCACGGCCCAGTAGCTGTTCGGGATCGGCGGTGCCGGCGTGCTGGCCACGCTCAGCCGCCGCGGTCGCGCTCGAGGCCGGCGAAGTCGAATGCGGCCGGGTCAGCCAGGTGCGAGGCCTCGACCTTGCAGATCGCCGAGAAGATCGACTCGACGCGGCCCGGGTGCTCGCGCTCCCAGTCGCGCAGCATCCGCGCGACCGCCTCGCGCTGCAGGTTCGGCTGCGAGCCGCACAGCCGGCAGGGGATGATCGGGAACGCGCGAGCGCGCGCGTAGCGCTCAATGTCCCGCTCGGTGACGTAGCACAGCGGCCGGATCACGATGTTCGCGCCGTCCTCGGAGCGCAGCTTCGGCGCCATCGCCTTCAGCCGCCCGCCGTGGAACAGGTTCAGGAACAGCGTCTCGACGATGTCGTCGCGGTGGTGGCCCAGCGCGATGCGCGTGTAGCCGTTCTCGCGCGCGTAGCGGTACAAAGCGCCGCGCCGCAGCCGGCTGCACAGCCCGCACTGCGTCTTCCCCTCGGGGATCACGCGCCGGACGACACCGTAGGTGTCCTGCTCGATCACGTGCCAGCTGACGCCCAGCGACTCGAGGTATTCCGGCAGCACGTGGGCCGGGAAGCCCGGCTGCTTCTGGTCAAGGTTGACCGCGTGCAGCTCGAAGCGCACCGGCGCCGAGCGCTGCAGCGACAGCAGCATGTCGAGCAGCGTGTACGAGTCCTTGCCGCCGGACAGGCAGACCATGACCCGGTCGCCGTCGCCGATCATGCTGAAGTCGGCGATCGCCTTGCCGACCTGGCCGCGCAGCCGCGCCTGGAGGCGGCGGAAATTGCCCGAGGTGACGGCGGCGGCCTGCTGCATGCGGCTATTCTAGGTGGCGCCGGCCGCGGCTCACAGCGCAGACAGGTACTTGCGCTCGAGATAGCGCAGGTACGGCGCCGCGGTCAGCTTGCGGCCCGTCGCGTGCCTGACGAGGTCCGGCACGCTCATCTTCGCGCCCAGCGAATGCACCTGGTCGCGCAGCCAGTCGAACAGCGCCGTGAAGCGCCCCGCCGCGATCTCCTCCTCGATGCCCGGATGCGGCTCGTGCAGCGCCTCCCACAGCTGGCCCGCGATGACGGCGCCGACGCCGTAGGACGGGAAGTAGCCGAAGGAGCCGACGGCCCAGTGGATGTCCTGCAGGCAGCCCTCGCGGTCGGAGGCCGGCACGAGCCCCAGCCGCCGCCCGGCCAGCGCGTTCCAGGCATCGCGCAGCTCACGCACGGCGAGCTCGCCCGACAGCAGCTTCCGCTCGAGCTCGTAGCGCAGCACGATGTGGCTCTGGTAGGTCAGTTCGTCGGCGTCGACGCGGATCGGGCCGCGCACGACGCGGCTGAGCCGCCGGTAGACGTTTTCCTCCGACCACTCCGGGCCGGTCGCGCCATAGTGCTTCTCGAGCAGCGGCATCAGGAAGGTCACGAACGCGCGGCTGCGCCCGACGATCATCTCGAGCAGCAGCGACTGGCTCTCCTCCAGCGCCATGCCGCGGTCCTGCCCGACCGGCTGGTCGACCCAGGCGGCCGGCAGCCCGAGGTCGTAGATCGCCTGACCGGTCTCGTGCAGAGCGCCGAGCAGCCCGCTGAACGGGTCGCGGATGTCGAAGGTCGTCGTGACGCGGATGTCGCCCGGCACGCCCTCGGTGAACGGGTGCTCGCTGTCGTCGAAGCGCCCCTTGTCGAACGGGAAGCCGAGCGCCTTCATCACGTCGGTGCACAGCCCGCGCTGGCGGCTGGCCGGGAAGCGCCCCTCGATCGGCAGCGCCGGCGACTCCGCCTGCAGCTCGATCGCCCCGGTCGTCATCGTCGGCAGGCGCTGCGACAGCGGCTGGAAGATCGCGTCAATGTCGCGGCTCAGCAGGCCCGGCGTGAACTCGTCGGCCAGCGCGTCGTAGGGATCGAGCCCGAAGCGCTGCGCGAGCAGCTCGGCCTTGCTGCGCACGAGCTTGACGACCTCGTCGAGCTCGGTCGCGAGCACCTTGAAGTCGTTCTGCTCGCGGGCCTCGCGCCAGCGCGCCTCCGCGCGCGAAGTCGCGCGCGCCAGTCGCGCGACCAGCGACGGCGGCGTCGCGATCGCGTGGTCGCGCAGCCGCCGCATCTCGCGCAGGTTCGCGGCCTGCCAGTCCTCCAGCGTGCCGGCCTGCGCGTCGGCCCGGTCCAGCAGCCGCGAGACCCGCGGCGAGACCAGCAGCGCGTGGCACTCGGTCTCCAGCGCCGCGAGCTGCTCGCCGCGCACGTCGGCGCTGCCGCGCGGCATCGTGACCGCCGCGTCCCAGCGCAGGATCGCCAGCGCGCCGCGGAAGGCGTGCAGCCTGCGGAATTCCTGCTCCAGTTGCTCGTAGGGCGTCGCGGCCGGCATCGCTGACTCCTCCGCCCACGGGCCAGCGCCGGGAACGTCCCGGCCTGCCCCCGGCCGCGGCCGGGGTCGGGCATCCTCGATCGGGCGGCTGCGCGCCGGGTGCCGGCGGCGGCCTGTCGAGTCGCGCCCGCAGGAACTGCGGGGCGGATATTCAGGCCGGAGATGTTAGCAGGCGGCCGCGCGGCCGGTGGCGGGCGCCGGCCGGATCGCCTTTGGCGTCAGCGACTTAGGGGGTCCCGCTGCTGCTTGACAGTGCGCCGTCGCCGGCGCCGCGCAGGCGCTGGATCAGGCCGGACAGGTGCTGCGGCGAGCGGTGGCTGCGCGCGACCAGGCTGTAGACGGCGGGCACGACGAACAGCGTCAGCAGCACCGAGATCGTCGTGCCGTAGAAGACGACGACGCCGATCGGCTCGCGCTGCTCGAAGCCGGCGCCGGTCGCAAGCAGGAAGGGCAGCGAGCCGAAGGCCGTGCACAGGCTGGTCATCAGCACCGGGCGCAGCCGGACCGCCGAGGCGCGCACGATCGCCTCGATGCGCTCGAGCCCCTGGTCCCGCAGCTGGTTCGCGAACTCGACGATCAGCACGCCGTTCTTGGCCGAGATGCCGATCAGCATGATCAGCGCGATCTGGCTGAACACGTTCAGCGACATGTTGAACAGCCACAGGCCGACGAAGGCGCCGACGACCGCGAGCGGCACCGTCGTCATGATGATCGCCGGGTGCTTGAAGCTCTCGAACTGCGCGGCCAGCACCAGGAAGACGACGGCGACTGCGAACAGGAACGTCGTCCACAGCTGTCCCTGCGAGCGCAGGTACTCGCGCGCCTCGCCGTCGAAGGACAGCCGCGCGCCCGGCAATTCGGCTGCGACGACCTGCTGGAACCATTCGACGGCCTCGCCGATCGTGTAGCCCGGCGCGAGCCCGGCGCTGATCGTGATCGCGCGCATCCGGTCGAAGCGGTTCAGCTGCACCGCGGTCGAGCCCTCCTCGAGGCGCACCAGGTTCGACAGCGGCACCAGCTCGCCGCTGCGGTCCGAGCGCACGTACAGGTTCTGCAGGTCGGAGGGCGCCGCGCGGTCGTCGGCCTCGCCCTGCAGGATCACGCGGTACTCGCGCCCGCGGTCGACGTAGGTCGTCACGATCCGCGAGCCCAGCACGGTCTCGAGCGTCCTGCCGACCGACTGCAGCGACACGCCGAGTTCTGCGGCCCGGTCGCGGTCGACCGAGATCCGGATCTGCGGCTTGCGCTCCTGGTAGTTCGACTCGACGCTGACCAGGCCCGGGTTCTGCTGCGCGAGCGCGACCAGCCGGTCGCTCCACAGCCCCAGCGTCTCGTAGTCCGGCCCGCCGATGACGGCCTGCAGCGGCTGGCCGAAGCCGCGCGAGCCGAGGCCCTGCGGCGTGAACACGAAGCTGCGCACGCCGGTCAGCGCGGCCAGCTTCGCGCGCAGCGACTGCGCGATCTCGACGCCGCTGCGGGTCCGCCTGTCCCAGTCGGTCAGCACGATCCAGCCGCGCACCGCGTTGACGTCGCTCGCGAACGGGCCGCCGCCGGCGATCCGCAGCGTGAAGCGGCGGATGTCGCCATGCTCCTCCATCTCGCGGAACAGGATCTCCTCGGCCTGCACGAGGAAGCGCTGCGTGTAGTCGAGGCTCGCGCCCTCCGGCGCGTCGAGGCCGACGATCATGACGCCGCGGTCCTCGGCCGGAGCGAACTCCTTCGGCAGCGTCGTGAACGCAAGGCCCGCGAGCCCGGCAATCGCGGCGGTGCCGCCGACGATCAGCCACGGCCGCCGGACCAGGCTGCGCAGCCGCTGCTCGTACCAGGTCGCCAGCGACTGGAAGAAGCGGTCGAGCCGCTCGGTCAGCCGGTTGCGCTGCCGGCCGGCGGAGAACATCCGCGAGGTCATCGCCGGTGTCAGCGACAGCGCGACCAGCGACGAGAACAGCACCGCGGCGGCCAGCGTGAAGCCGAATTCGCGGAACAGCCGGCCGATCGCGCCGGGCAGGAACGACAGCGGCACGAACACCGAGATCAGCACCGCCGTCGTCGCGACGACCGCGAAGCCGATTTCGCGGCTGCCGTCGATCGCCGCCAGCAGCGGCGGTTGCCCGGCCTCGATGCGCCGGAAGATGTTCTCGAGCACGACGATCGCGTCGTCGACGACGAGGCCGATCGCGAGCACGAGCCCCAGCAGCGTCAGCACGTTGATCGAGTAGCCCATCGCGTGCATGAACATGAAGGTCGCGATCACCGACACCGGGATCGTCACGGCCGGGATCAGCGTCGCGCGCAGCGTGCCGAGGAAGGCGTAGATCACGACCAGCACCATCGTCAGCGAGATCGCGAGCGCGATGACGACCTCGCGCAGCGACGCACGGATGAACACCGCGCGGTCGAAGTTGATCGACAGGTCCACGCCCTCCGGCAGGCCGGCGCGCAGCCGGTCCAGCGCCGCATAGACGCCGGACGCGACATCGAGCGTGTTCGCCTTCGAGACCTGCTCGACGCCGAGGCTGACGCCCGGCAGGCCCAGCGAGCGCGACAGGCTGCGCTCGTTCTCGGCGCCCAGCTGCACGCGCGCGACATCGCCGAGCCGGACCATGTAACCGTCGGCGCCGCGCCCGACGACGAGCCGGCGGAACTCGTCGACGGTCACGAGGCCGGTGTCGGTCCTCAGCGCGAACTCGCGCTCGGTGGACTCGAGCCGGCCGGCCGGCAGCTCGACGTTCTCGCGGCGCAGCGCGGCCTCGATGTCGGCGACGGTCAGCGCCCGCGCCGCCAGCGCCTGCCGGTCGATCCAGATCCGCACCGCCGGCCGGCGTGCCCCGCCGACCATCACGCGCGCGACGCCGGGCACCGACGACAGCTGGTCGACCAGCACGCGCTCCGCAAAATCGGTCAGTTCCAGCGCCGACATCCGGTCGCTGGACAGGTTCAGGTAAATGATCGCCTCGCCGCCCACCTCGGCCTTCGCAATCTCCGGCGGCTCGGCCTCGGTCGGCAGGTCGTCGATGACGCGGCCGACGCGGTCGCGGATGTCGTTGGCAGCGGCGTCGATGTCGCGGTCGGCGCTGAACTCGATGTTGATCGCCGAGCGCTCGTCGCGCGAACTCGAACGCAGCGTCTCGATGCCCTCGAGGCCGGCGACACGGTCCTCGATCAGCTGCGTGATCTTGTTCTCGATGATCGCGGCGGCCGCGCCGACGTAGCCGGTCGTCACCGACACCACGACCGGCTCGACGTCGGGATACTCGCGGACCGACAGCCGGGTCAGCGACACGAGGCCGAGGATCACCAGCAGCAGGCTGATCACGGTCGCGAAGACCGGACGGCGGATCGAGACCTCGGAGATCTTCACGGCGCCGCGCTCAGCCGGCGGTCGCCGGCGCGGGTGCGCGCTGCTCGTTCACGGCGCTGCCGTCGCGGACGCGCTGCGTGCCCTCCGTGACGACCCGCTCGCCCTCGTCGAGGCCGGTGGTGATCTCGACCTCGCCCGGGCGGCGGCGGCCGATCGACACCTCGCGGCGCACGGCCTGCCCGTCGGCGACCGTGAACACGTAGACACGGCCGCGCTCCGGTACCAGCGCCTGCTCGGGCACGACCAGCCCCGGCGTCGGGTCGCGGCTGACGACGACGGTCAGGAACATGCCCGGGCGCAACAGGCCTTCCGGGTTCGGCAGCCGGGCCCGGACCTTGACCGAGCGCGACACCGGGTCGACCCGCGAGTCGACCGTGTCGATCTGCCCCTCGAAGACGCGGCCCGGGTACGCGACGCTGCTCGCGGTGATGTCCAGCCCGGGCTTCAGCACCGCAAGGAAGGTCTCCGGCACGTCGAAGTCGAGCTTCATCGTCGCAGTGTCGTCCAGCGTCGTGATCACGGTGCCCGGGTTGATCAGCGCGCCGACGCTGACACGGCGCAGCCCGATGCGCCCTGCGAACGGCGCGCGGATCACGGTGTCGGCGAGCCGCGCCTGCGCGGACGCGACGCGGGCCTCGTTCGCCTTCAGCGTCGCCTCGATCTGCTCCAGTTGCGCCTGCGACAGCGCCTGTTGCGTGTACAGGTCCCGGCTGCGCAGGAACGCGGCGCGGCTCTCGACCAGCGCCGCCTCGGCTGCCGCCCGGTCGGCCCGTGCCTGGGCCGAGTCCAGTTCGACCAGCACCTGGCCGGCGCGGACCCACTCGCCTTCCCGGAAGCGCACGGCGGTCACGGTGTTGGCTGCCTTCGACGTGACCTCGACCGCCTCGTTGGCCCGGGCCGTGCCGAGGGCCTCGACCTCGACCGCGAGCGGCTTGCGCTCGACCGGTGCCGTGACGACCGGCACGCTCGCCGGCCGCGCGGCGCCCGGCATGGGCCCGTTCGCATCGCCGGCCCGCCGGTTGACATAGACGGATACGAGGCCGGCGAGCATGGCGGCGGCGACGGCCAGCAGCAGCAGGCGGCTTGCGAAGGCGGGCATGCGCTCAGGCCGGGGGCAGTGACGGGGACGCGCAGTATCGCACGGCCGTCAGAAATACAGGCGCATGATCACCTCGGCGACGCAGGCGGGCTTGCTGCCGCCCTCGACCTCGGCCGTGTACTGCTCGGTGATCTGCAGCCCGCCGCTGACTTCCTCGACGGCCTCGAGCGTCACGCGCGCCCGGATCCGCGAGCCGACGCGCACGGCGGCCGGGAAGCGCAGCTTGTTGATCCCGTAGTTGATCACGTTGCGCACGCCCGGGAACGGCGGCCGCCCGCCGTCGACGAGGCCGCGCAGCGTCGTGTACAGCGCCAGCGTCAGGTAGCCGTGTGCGATCGTGCCGCCATAAGGCGACTCGCTGGCGGCACGCTGTGGGTCGCCGTGGATCCACTGGTGGTCGCCGGTCGCGTCGGCGAAGCCCTCGACGCGCTCTTGCGTGATCTCCAGCCAGTCGCTGACGTGGTGTTCCTTGCCGACCACCGCCTGCAGCTTGGCGAGTGCCTGTTCGCGGGACATCGGTTCTTCGCTCCTGGCGCCTTCCGGGGGCGGCCATGCTACCCGAAGCCCTGCCAGCGATGGTCTCAGCGCACCGCCAGCCAGTCCGCGATCGCAGGCGGCACCGTCTCGCGGGCCCGTCCGCTGACATAGATGCCGATGTGCCCGCCGCGGAACTCGAATTCCGAGTAGTCGGCGCTGCCGGTCAGCCCGCGCAGCGGCTTCGACGCCGAAGGCGGCACGAGGTGGTCCTCGCTGGCCCAGACGTTGAACACCGGGCAGCGCAGGTCCTCGAGGTCTACGCGCCTGCCGCCGATCTGCAGGCCGCCCAGCACCAGCCGGTTCTCCTGGAAGAACCACTTGATGAACTCGGCGAAGGCGGCGCCCGCCTGGTCGGGGCTGTCGAAGATCCACTTCTCCATGCGCAGGAAGTTCGCGAGCGCCACCGGGTCGTCGATGATGTCGGCGACGCCGGCGTACTTCTGGCTGGTCAGGCGCAGCGGCATCAGCGACAGGAAGGTCGCGTTCAGCAGCTCGCCGGGCACGTTGCCGAGCACCTGCACCATCCGGTCGACGTCCAGGTTGCGCGCCCACTTCGACAGCAGGTTGTCGGGCGTGTGGAAGTCCACCGGCGTGACCATCGTGACGAGATTCCGGACCCGCTCCGGGTGCAGCGCCGTGTAGCACAGCGACAGCGTGCCGCCCTGGCAGACGCCCAGCAGGTTGGCGGCCGGCACGCCGCTGGCCGCGCAGGCCCGGCCGATCGCGCGGTGCAGGTAGCCGTTGACGTAGTCGTCCAGCGCGAGGCAGCGGTCCGCGCCGTCCGGATAGCCCCAGTCGATCAGGTGCACGTCGACGCCGCGCTCGAGCAGCCCGCGGATCAGCGAGCGGTCCGGCTGCAGGTCCATCATGTAGGGCCGGTTGACCAGCGCGTAGCAGATCACCAGCGGCGGCCCCGGCGCCCGCTCGACCAGCGGCCGGTAGCGGTACAGGACCACCTTGTCCTCCTGCCAGACCGCGTCCCGCGCCGAGCAGCCCGCGCCGGGCTCGCCGGCCGCCGCCAGCGCGGGCACGGCGCGCGCAAGCCGCCGGCCGAATTCAGCGACCTCCGCGAGCGCCTGCTCGGGGCTGATCGAGACGCGGCTCATCCGGGCCCGCCGCCGCGGCGCTCGAATTCCTCCTCGAGTTCGCGGACGCGGCGGCGCAGCGCCTGCAGCCGCTCGTTGATCGTGTTCAGTTCCGAGCGCGTCGGCAGGTCCAGCGTCCGCGCCCAGTCCTCGAGTTGCTTCTGCTGCTCCGCGCGCAGGTCCAGCAGCGCCTCGTTCAGCTCGGCCTGCACGGCCGCGAACTCGCTGCCGTGCGCGGCCGCGGCATAGGCGCGCTCGCCGCACTCGACCCACAGGTCGTGCAGCGCCCGCAGGCTCGCTACCGGGTCGCGTACAGCGGCAGGGTCGGCGACTTCGCGCGCCAGCCGGTCCACGGCCTCCGACGCGACGCGTTTCATCAGCTCGCCGAAGCGCGACACCGCGCGCTGGTAGCGCACCGTCGCGGCGATCAGCCGCTGGTGCGCCGTCTGGCGCTCCCGCAGCGGCCCGAACGCCGGCATCTGCGCATAGGGCCAGGGGCCGGCGGGCATTGCGCCGGCCGCCATCTGCTGCCAGGCCGACAGCGCATCGCCGGTCGGCGCCGTGCCGAGCAGCCGCGAGTAGCCCTCGATGAAGCGGTCGCGCAGCCCCTCCAGCTCCGGCTGCAGCCTGGCGGTGCCGGCCGCCGGCGCCTGTCCCTGGCCGGCCTGCTGCAGCAGCTTCCAGAACTCGCGCGTGACGCCGAGGTAGTCCTCGCCGAACTCCATCAGCTTGCGCGCCGCCTCGGCGCCGGCGGGCCCCGGCTCGGGCAGCCCCTGCCCGGACGCCGGCTGCTGGCCCGGCACCAGCTCGGACCAGAGCCGCGCCTGGGCCTCACTCCAGGCCTTCAGCCAGTCGGCGGGATCATTGGGCTGCCCCATCGCTGCCTCCCTGTGGACCCGGTTGTACTGCGCTGCAGGAATAATTCGCGCGGCCTGGCCGGATCTGATGCTGCGTAAATGACCTAACTACCTGAATGCATTGGCTGTATACAGAATACTCAGCGCGGGCGCCGGGCGGGTCCGGATCTTGTTGCACTGCAATACGATATCCATTAGCATGCGCACAAGTATCCAGACCGAGCGCGAGTCGCTCAAGGACAAGCGAAATGACGAACCAGAACTTCGACCTGAACAGCTTCGTTGACGCCGGCAAACAGGCCTTCGCGCCCGCTGCCAAGTTCAACGAGCTCGCGCTGCAGGGCTTCGAGCGCATGGCCCGGCAGCACTACGTGTTTGCCGGCGAGTGGCTGGACTACTCGCTGCAGCAGCTGCAGCTGATGACGGCCGCCAAGGATTTCAACGACCTGGCCTCGAAGCAGCTGGAGCTGACGACGCAGTTCGCCGAGAAGGCGACGCAGCGCACCCAGGACCTCGTGAAGCTGAGCGTCGAGCAGCAGGCCGAGATCAGCAAGTGGTTCGAGCAGGCCGCGGCCGAAGCCGCGCAGCAGGCCAAGAAGGCCGCCTGACCGGACCCTGACCCTCCCCCCTCGGGACGGCGCGCCTTCGGGCCGCCGTCCTTTTTTTTGACCGATCAGCGGCCACCGGCCGCCCATACCGCAGCGCGTTACGGCACTGCAGCATGATCCGGTACACTCCGGCCATGACCAAGGAACGCCTGATCAAGAAGTACGCGAACCGGCGCCTTTACGACGCCTCGATCAGCAAGCACGTGACGCTCGAGGACATCCGCGACCTGATCGTGCGCGGCGAGAAGATCAAGGTCGTCGAGGACAAGACCGGCGACGACATCACCCGCCTGATCCTGCTGCAGGTGATCTCCGAGCAGGAGCAGTTCGGCAAGCCGATCCTGACGACGCAGCTGCTCGAGTCGATCATCCGTTACTACGGCGGGCCGATGCAGGACTTCATGTCCCGCTACCTCGAGCAGAGCGTGGCTGCCTTCATGCGCCAGCAGGAGAGCGTGCAGCAGCAGATCTCGCAGATGCTGAACAACGCGCCGCCGCCGATGAACGCGATGGCGGAACTCGCGCGCCAGAACATGGAACTGTGGGCGCGGATGCAGGAAGGGATGCTGTCGATGATGACGCCGCCCCGCAAGCCGGCGCGGCCCGGCGAGCCCGAACGCCAGGACGAGGACGAGGACGAGAGCCCGGCGCGGGACTCCCCCCCGGGCCGCTGATCAGCCGCCCGCGGCGACGCGCGCCGCGTGCTCCCAGGCCAGCAGCGACCGCTTGCGGTCCGCACCCCAGCGATAACCGCCCAGCCCGCCGTCGCTGCGCAGCACGCGATGGCAGGGGATCAGCCACGCGACCGGGTTCGCGCCGACCGCCTGCCCCACCGCGCGGCTCGCTCCCGGCTTTCCGATCGCGCGCGCGAGCTCGCCATAGGTCACCGGCCCGCGTGCACCGAGCTCCAGCAGCGCCTGCCAGACCTTGACCTGGAAGTTCGTCCCGCGCACCGCGAGCGCGACGCGGCCGCGGCGGGTCACGAACAGCTGCTGCGCCAGCGCCGCGGCGGCCGCATCGTCGCGTTCCAGCCGCGCCCGCGGCCAGCGCCCGGCCAGCCGCTGCTGCGCCGAGCGCTCGCCGTCGTCGACGAAGGCCAGCCAGGCCAGGCCGCGCGGCGAAACCGCGGCGTGCACGGTGCCGAATGGCGAGGCGGCGAAGCCGTGGCGCAGCGTCACGCCGGCGCCGCCGGCCTTGTACTCGCCCGGCGTCACGGCTTCGAAACTGACGACCAGGTCGTGCAGCCGACCGCCGCCGGACAGCCCCGCGGACCAGGCCGCCGCGAGCACCGAGCCGTCGGCGTCGAGCTCCTGCTTGGCGACCGCGAGCGACACCGAGCGCAGGTACTGGGTCGGGGACAGGCCCGCCCAGCGGCGGAACTCGCGCGAAAAATGGAACACGCTGAGGCCGGCGACGCCCGCCAGTTCCGCAAGGTCAGGCCGCCGCGCATGGTGGCGGTCGATATGCGCGATGACGCGCTCGATGCGTCGGTAGGCGGCCGGGGTCGCAGGGTCGGTGTCAATCATGGGGCCAGCTTGCCGCCGGGCCGCCGCTGCGGGCAACCCGCTTCTTGCTCGGCGCAAGCCACTCAAGGGCGACGCTCGCCTCCCAGCGGCAGCGTGCCGCTCTCCTCGAAGGGGATGCTGCGCAGCAGGCCGAGGCGCGTGGACAGCTTGCCCTTGAGCCGGTACTCGACCGGCTCGCGGCCCTTGCGCCCGCTGCCGAGGATCCCGGCCACCGCGCCGGCCGCGGTGGAGATCACGATCATGTCGAACTCGGCCTCGCCGTAGGCCGGCACCGTGAACTCGCGCGCGGAGACGCCGCGTGCGAAGTGCTCGCCGGCGAGGTCGACGTCCACGCTGAGCCCGTGCACGGGCAGGTCCACATGGTTGGGGTTCTGCACGCGCAGGCGCACCTCGAGGCGCTGCTCGAACAGGCTCGCCTCGACCACCTTGAGCCCGACGAAGGACAGCCGCGGCGTCTCCAGGCGCGCGCCGAGCCCGGTGCAAGCCGCCAGCAGCAGCAGGGCCGCGACCGCGATGCCATATCGCCTGCTCATGCCGCGCTCTGACCCGGCGGGGCCGGTTCCAGTTCCTCGGGCACGGCCTCCTCCAGCCGCTTGTACAGGTTGCCGAGGTGGCGGCGGAACAGGCGATCGAAGCTTTCGTCGGACTCGCCCGGGTCGTAGTCGCCCAGCGACCAGAACCAGTCCGAACCCTCGCAGATGCCCAGCTGCTCCTCGGCCTGGGTCTGCTCACCCTCCTCCAGCGAGCCCTCGACGACGACCTGGTCGAACAGCGACTTCGCCTCGCAGAGCTGGCTCCAGGCGCGGTTGCGGCGCGCATCGCCGATCCAGGTGCCCAGGCTGCCGTCTATCCAGCTGCCGGCGACCAGCCGCTCGAGCGGGCGCAACTGCACGCCGCGCTGCAGGCAGCGCGACAGCGTCGTCAGCCGCAGCCGCGGGTGGTTGCCGAGCCGCGCATACATCGCGCGCAGGAAGCCCCAGGCATTGTCGCGGTAGTACTCCCAGGCGTTCTGCCCGTCCATGACCAGCGTGACGACCTGCCGCGACGGCTGCGGCATTGCGGCGGCGAGCCGCTCCAGCTGCAGCACCAGGTCCGCCGCCGCGGCCTCCGGATCCTGGCGGCTGTAGGTGAAGCCGACCAGGTCCGACAGCCGGTCCTCGCGGAAGAAGCAGGCGGCGTGGCGCTGCGGGCGCCGGTAGCCCGAGCAGAGTGTCGCGGCGTCGGGTTCGGGCGCGCCCGCCGCGGCGAGCGAGCGGCGCAGCACCGCCTCGCCGCTCGCGACCCAGTCGAAGCCGAAGGACTCCAGCAATTCCAGCGTCGCCTCGCTGACCGCGCCGTCGGCGGGCCAGCAGCCGCGCGGCCGCAGGCCGAAGCTGCGGCTGAACAC
>JBFGAO010000003.1:0-16364 GCA_041568095.1 Steroidobacteraceae bacterium
GCGATCGCGCTGGCCGCCCGGCTGGCGCCGCGATGATCCGGGCCCGCAAGCGCTTCGGCCAGCACTTCCTGCACGACCCGGGCGTCATCGCGCGCATCGTCGCCGCGATCGACCCGCAGCCCGGGCAGCGCATCGTCGAGATCGGTCCCGGGACCGGCGCGCTGACGCTGCCCCTGCTGGCACGCTGCGGGCGCCTCGAGGTCGTCGAGATCGACCGCGACCTGGCCGCGGCACTGCGTGCTCGCTGCGCGGACGCCGGCGAACTGGTCGTGCACGAGGGCGACGTGCTGGAAACCGACTTCCGCGCGCTGCAGGGCGGCGGCGCGCCGCTGCGCGTCTGCGGCAACCTGCCCTACAACATTTCGACGCCGCTGCTGTTCCACCTGCTGGAGACCGGTGCGGCGATCAGCGACATGCATTTCATGCTGCAGCGCGAGGTCGTCGTGCGCATGGCGGCCTCGCCCGGCGGCAAGGACTACGGGCGGCTGACCGTGATGCTGGCCGCGGCCTGCCGGGTCGAGCCGCTGTTCCGCGTCGGCCGCGGCGCCTTCCAGCCGCCGCCGGCCGTGGACTCGGCGGTCGTGCGGCTGCTGCCCCACGCGACCCCGCCGATCCCGGTCACCGACCGTGCGGCTTTCGCCCGCGTCGTCGCGGCGGCGTTCTCGCAGCGCCGCAAGACTCTGCGCAACGCGCTGCGCGGCCTGCTCGACGAGGCCGGCTTTGCCGCCGCCGGCATTGACGCCGGCCGCCGCCCGGAGACCCTGTCCCTGGCCGAGTTCGGGCGCCTCGCCGCCCACGCGGCGGCACCCGCCGAGCCTCTATAATGGCGCTGGCACGGGATGCCGGGACGGTGTCGGTCATGGGCGTCTATCGAAGGATCCTGCTGGTCGTCGACCTCGGCGAGGACAGCGAGCTGATCGGCCATCGGGCGCGCGACGTCGCTGCCGCCTGTGGCGCCGAGCTGTCGCTGCTGCACGTCGTCGAGTACGTGCCGGTCGAGCCGATGGGCGAGACGCTGCTGCCGGCCGTGCAGATCGAGGAGGAGCTGATGCAGCGGGCCCGGCAGCGGCTCGAGGAGCTGGCCACGAAGCTCGGCCTGACCTCGGCGCGGCGCGAGGTCATGGCGGGCAACATCAAGGCCGAGATCGTCCGCGCCGCGGGCGAGCAGCAAGCCGACCTGATCGTGCTGGGCAGCCGCGAGCGGCGGGGCCCGTCGATCCTGGTCAACTACACCGAGGACACCGTGCTGCACGCCGCGCCCTGCGACGTGCTCGCGGTGCGGCTGCGCTGAGCGGCCAGGCCGGGACATGGACATGGCGGACGAGCCCTCGCACATGATCACCGTCGACGTCGACTCTCGCTACCTCGAGGATCAGTCGGATCCCGACGAGAAGCGCTTCGTGTTCGCCTACACGATCACGATCCGCAACCGCGGCGAGGTGCCGGCCAAGCTGCTGACCCGCCACTGGATCATCACGGACGCCAACGGCAAGGTGCAGGAGGTCCGCGGCGAGGGCGTCGTCGGCGAGCAGCCGCACCTGAAGCCCGGCCAGGGCTTCCGCTACACGAGCGGCGCCGTGCTTGAGACGCCCGTCGGCGCAATGCAGGGCAGCTACCAGATGCTGGCCGACGACGGCGTCCGCTTCGACGCGCCGATCGCGCCGTTCACGCTCGCGATGCCGGGGAAGCTCCACTAGCCGATGGCTGTCTGGGCGATCGGCGACCTGCAGGGCTGCCACGCGGAGTTCCTCGGGTTGCTCGAGCGGCTGCGCTTCGATCCGGCCCGCGACCGGCTGTGGCTGACCGGCGACCTCGTCAACCGCGGGCCGGACTCGCTGGCGGTGCTGCGCGAGGTCCGCTCGCTCGGCGCTGCCGCGATCGCCGTGCTCGGCAACCACGACCTGCACCTGCTCGCGATGGCCTGGGCACCGGCCAGCGTGCGCCGCCGCGAGCCAGGCCTGCGGCAGGTCCTCGAGGCCCCCGACGCGGAGGAACTGCTGGACTGGCTGGCACGCCGGCCGCTGCTGCACCGCGACGCGGCCCTCGGCTGGACGCTGCTGCATGCGGGGCTGCCGCCGCAATGGACCGTCGACGAGTCCGCCGCCTGCGCCGCCGAGGTCGGGTGCGCGCTGCGCGAGGACCCGGTCGCGCTGCTGACGGGCATGTACGGCGACGAGCCTGACCTGTGGTCGGATTCGCTCACCGGGCTGCCGCGGCTGCGCTACACGATCAACTGCCTGACGCGGCTGCGCTATGTGGACGACGCGGGCCGGCTGCTGCTGCGCCACAAGGGCCCGCCCGCGGAGGCGCCGGCCGGCGCGATCCCGTGGTTCCGGCACCCGGCGCGCGGCAGCGCCGGCGAGCGGCTGCTGTTCGGGCACTGGTCCGCGCTCGGCTTCCTGTCGGAGCCGGGGCTGCTGTGCCTCGACGGCGGTTGCGTCTGGGGCGGGACCCTGTGCGCGGCGCGGCTGGATGCCGACGCACCGCCGGTGCAGCTGCGCTGCGCGGGCAGCCTCAGGCCCGGTGGCTGATCAGCGCCCCTGCGCGGGGCGGTAATCGGGCGGCAGCAGTCCCTGCAGCACCTGGAAGCGCAGGTCGATCCGGTTGCCGACCAGCTGGTGCGGGACGCAGTGGGTGTCGTCCGCGACCGCACGTGTCGTCAGTTCCGGCAGCAGCCGGTCCCGGAACTGCTCGACCAGCTCGCAGTCGCCGGGCTCGATGCCGCGCGGCTTGCCGCGGCGGATCGTGACCTCGCGCCAGACGCCGACGGCCGGCTCGAAAGCCTCGCGCCGGGCCGCCTGGGCCTGCGGCTGGGGCAGGGACGGGGCCCAGAACACGGCGCGGACGCGCGGGAAGTCGGCGATGCGGCCGGGACCCTGGGGACAGCCGCGCGACCAGACGCGCAGGTCCGGGCGCACGCCGGCATGCTGCAGCAGCAGCCTGACCTTGTCGCGCAGGCCGTCGCAGGAATAGCGGGTCGTGAAGCCCATGTAGACGAAGTCGACCTCGTGCCGCTTCCAGTTCGCGGCGACCTCGCCGGTATCAGCATCGACGGCAGCCGCCGGCTGGGCCGCCGCCCAGGCCAGCAGCACCGCAACCGTGCGCCAGAACATCTCGCTCGTCACCTTTCAGCCATCCCCAGCCTGAGACCTGCCCCGCGCGGGCCGGTTCCCGGCGGCGCCTATAATGGCACGATGACGATCATGCACTTCGAGCTGGACGGCGCCCGGCTCAGCGCCGACCTGGCGCAGCCGCTGTCCATCGCGATCCCGCTCGACTTCAACGGCCCGCAGCCGTCGTTCTCAGGCGCCCCGCCGGCGACGTCGCGCGCGCTGCAGGCCGGCGCATTCGTCGGCGACACGCGCGCCGGCGGCAGCTGCAATTGCGAGCAGCTGACGATGGTGCCGCACTGCAACGGCACGCACACAGAGTGCGTCGGGCACGTGACCGACGAGCGCATCGCGGTCTGCGACCGCCTGCGCGGCGGCATCGTGCTCGCGCTGCTGGTCTCGGTGCAGCCGGTCGCCGCAGAGGACAGTGGCGAGGACAGCGACCCGTCGCCGCAGGCCGGCGACCTGGTCGTTACCGCGAAGTCGCTGGAGGAAGCGGCGGCGCGCTTCCCGGGCCCGGCGCCCCGGGCACTGGTCGTGCGCACGCTGCCGAATGGCGCGCAGCGGCTGACCCATGCCTACGAGGGCGGCGCGCCGGCACCCTACCTGTCCCGGCAGGCGGCGTCGTGGCTGGTCGAGCGCGGCATCGAGCACCTCGTGCTGGACCTGCCCTCCGCCGACCGCGCCCAGGACCAGGGCCGGCTGACGGTGCACCGGATCTTCTTCGGCCTGCCGGCGGGCCAGCGCCACGCGCGCGACGCGGCGCGCCCGAATGCCAGCATTACCGAGCTGGCCTGGGTCGCGCCGACGATCCACGACGGCTGGTACATGCTGGACCTGCAGATCCCGCCCTTCCTCGCCGACGCCGCGCCGAGCCGCCCGCTGCTGTACCCGGTGCACTTCGGCTGAGCGCACGCGGCGCTCAGCGCCGCCGCAGCGTCACGAAGCTGTATGCGTGCGGGTGCCGGGCGTCCGCCGGCCGCTCCTCGCGCGCGACCTCGACCCAGTCCGACCGGTCGAAGCCATCGAGCCGCACGTCGCCGTCCGGCTCCGCGTGCACCTCGGTCAGCTCGACGCGTTCGACGGCCGGCCAGCACAGCCGGTAGACCTCGGCGCCGCCGATCACGAACAGGCGGCGCTCGCCTGCCTGCGTGAGCGCCTCGTCCAGCGACGCGACGGCGACCGTGCCCGGCGCGCGCCACGCGCGGTCGCGCGTCAGCACGAGGTTCAGGCGCTCCGGCTGCGGCGCCGCCAGCGACTCGAAGGTGCGCCGCCCCATCAGCACCGCGTGGCCGGTCGTCAGCGCGCGGAAGCGCCGCAAGTCGTCGGGCAGCCGCCACGGCAGCGCATTGCCGCGGCCGATCACGCCGTTGTCGGCGACCGCGACGACCACCGTCAGCGGCGCCCGCGTCATTTCTTGCGCCGCGGCCTGGGCTGCCGGCGGCGCCCTATCAGCATCGTTCCGCGGCAGCCCGGCGCGCCGCAGTGGCAGCGGAAGATCTCGTCGATGTCCGGCGGGTCGTCCGCGTCGCGCCCGATCCGGTAGTCGTAGGCGAGCTCCTCGCCGGGCTCGATGCGGCGCAGCGCGCGGATCCAGATGTGGCCGCGCTCGATCACGGCCTCGCAATTCGGCGCGCAGGAATGATTGATCCAGCGCGCCGCATTGCCGCCGACTCCCGCGTCGACGACGGTGTCGTCATCGACGGTGAACAGGAAGGTGTGCGAATCGGTGATGGGCTTGTGCTCGTAGCGCTCATCCGCCTCCTCGTGCGACACGCGCTCGCCGAGGTACTCGATGATGCGGCTGCCCTTCGCGATCGCGCGCGTCGCGAACACGCCGTTGCCGTGGATTCTGGATCGTCTTACCCGGATGTTGTCCGGCGTGGCCGGCCGCCCCGTCTTGTCGGTCAAGTCTCCTCCCCTGGTCGGTCTGCAGGCGGGCGCTCAGACCGCGACCGGCGCGGCAATGGCCGGGTGGTGCTGGTAGCCCGTGATCTCGAAGTCCTCGTACTCGTAGCTGAACAGGTCCGGCGGCCGCCGCCGCAATGCCAGCCGTGGCAGCGGCAGCGGCTCGCGTGTCAGCTGCAGGTCGGCCTGCTCGAGGTGGTTCAGGTACAGGTGGCAGTCGCCGCCGGTCCAGACGAGCTCGCCCGGAGCGAGGTCCGCCTGCTGCGCGAGCATGTGCGCGAGCAGCGCGTAGGAAGCGATGTTGAACGGCACGCCGAGGAATACGTCTGCGCTGCGCTGGTAGACCTGGCAGGAGAGCCGGCCCGCCCCGACCCAGAACTGGAACAGCGCATGGCAGGGGGCCAGCGCCATCCGGTCCAGGTCGGCGACGTTCCAGGCGCTGACGATGATCCGGCGCGAATCCGGGTCGCTGCGGAGCTGCTCGAGGACCCGCGACAGCTGGTCGATGCGGCGCCCGTCCGGCGCCTCCCAGGCGCGCCACTGGCGCCCGTAGACCGGGCCGAGCTCGCCGGCCTCGTCGGCCCACTCGTCCCAGATGCTGACGCCGTGCTGCCGCAGCCAGCGCACGTTGGTCTCGCCGCGCAGGAACCACAGCAGCTCGACGATCACGGACTTCATGTGCACGCGCTTGGTAGTGACCAGCGGGAAG
Source organism: Steroidobacteraceae bacterium (assembly GCA_041568095.1). Lineage (GTDB taxonomy): Bacteria > Pseudomonadota > Gammaproteobacteria > Steroidobacterales > Steroidobacteraceae > SCUD01. The sequence goes on from JBFGAO010000003.1 coordinate 5,728, forward strand.
CCGTCGGCGAGGTCGAAGCGCAGCTGCCTGCCGAACAGCGACAGCGTGCCGGTGCCGGTGCGGTCCTGCTTGCGCAGGCCCTCGTTGCGGACGAGGCGCATCAGCTCGAGGTACTGGCGCATCTCAGCGGAAGTTGCCGGAAGGCTCGCGCCTGCGCCAGGCCCAGGCCAGCATCGCGCCGCCGGCGACCAGCATCGGCAGCGACAGCAGCTGCCCCATCGTCAGCCAGCCGAAGGCCAGGTAGCCGATGTGCGCGTCGGGCAGCCGCAGGAACTCGACCAGGAAGCGCAGCGTGCCGTAGGCGACCAGGAACAGCCCGGCCGGCGCGAGCCGCGCGCGGGGCTGCGCGGTGAACCACCACATCAGCACGAACAGCAGCAGGCCCTCGAGCAGCGCCTCGTACAGCTGCGACGGGTGCCGGCCGACGCCGTCGACGACGAAGGCCCATGGCAGGTCCGACGGCTTGCCCCACAGCTCGCCGTTGATGAAGTTGCCGATGCGGCCGGCGCCGAGGCCGATCGCCGGCAGCGGCGCGGTGAAGTCGAACACGTCGGCGATGCGGCGGCTGCGGCGGCGCGCGAACAGCGCGACGGCGATCATCACGCCGGCCAGCCCGCCGTGGAAGGACATGCCGCCCTCCCAGATGCGCAGCAGCGACAGCGGGTCGCCGGCGAGCTGCGGGAAGCCGTAGACGAGGATCCAGCCGAGCCTGCCGCCAACGATGACGCCGATCGCGGCGAAGAACACGAGGTCGTCTACGTCGGCGGGTCGCCAGGTCGAGCGCGGGTCGGCCGCGCGCCGGCGCGCCAGCCACCAGCCCGCCGCGAAGCCCAGCACGTACATCAGCCCGTACCAGTGGATGCGCAGCGGGCCGAGCTGCAGCGCGACCGGGTCGATGTCGGGATAGCTCAGCATGCGTCAGTCACCCGGCACAGGAAGGCCTTCAGGTAGCGCGTCTCCGGGATCGCCGGGTGCACCGGGTGGTCCGGCGACTGTCCGCCGACCGCGACGATCTGCACCAGCCGGCCGAGGTGGCGCGCGGCGCGCTGGATCGCGTCGACCAGCTCGCCCGGCTGCAGGTGCCAGGAGCAGGAACAGGACATCAGCCAGCCGTCGCGGTCGACGAGCTGCATCGCGAGCTGGTTCAGCTTGCGGTAGGCGGCCAGCCCCTTCGGGTGGTCCTTGCGGCGCTTGATGTAGGCGGGCGGGTCGATCACGACGATGTCGAAGCGCCGCCGCTCGGCGTGCATGGCCTGCAGCACCTTCGCGGCGTCTCCCTTGACGGTCTCGACCGCCAGCCCCGACGCGGCGGCGCTCGCGCGGGCCGCGTCCAGCGCGGCGGCCGACGAATCCACGCAGCAGGCCTCGCTGGCGCCGGCGCGCGCCGCCTGCAGCGCGAAGCCGCCAGCGTAGCTGAACACGTCCAGCACCCGCGCGCCGGCCGCATGGCGCGCGACCAGCGCCCGGTTCGCGGTCTGGTCGTAGAACCAGCCCGTCTTCTGCCCGGCGGCCAGCGGCACGCGGAAAGTCACGCCGCCTTCCGGCACGTCGACGGTGTCCGGCACGCTGCCGAGCGCCGGCTCGCAGTACAGCGGCAGCCCCTCGAGCTCGCGCGCCGGTGAGTCGTTCTTCCACAGCACCGCGGACGGGCGCAGCACGCGCTGCAGCGCCTCGAGCACCTCGTCGCGCATCGCCTCCATGCCGGCGGTTCCGAGCTGCGCGACCAGCACGTCGCCGTAGCGGTCGACGATGAGGCCCGGCAGCAGGTCCGACTCTCCGTAGGCGAGCCGGTACCACGGCGCCGCATGGGTCCGCTCGCGCAGCGCCAGCGCGACCTTCAGCCGGTGCACCAGCAGCGGGCGCCCGGGCGGATGGTCCGGGTCCCGGCCCAGCAGCCGCGCGCAGATCAGCGAGCGCGGGTTCACGTAGGCATGGCCGAGGAACTGGTCGCGGCTCGAGCGCAGCTGCACGGCCTGGCCGGGCTCGAAGCCGGACAGCGGGGTCTCGTCGACGTCGACCTCGTTCGAGAACACCCACAGGTGGCCGGCCTGCAGCCGCCGTTCCTCGCGGGGCTTCAGCCGGATCGCGGGCAGTGCGCTCGCGGCGCCGCTGTCGGTGTGCATGGACATTCGCGGGAACGCGGCGCCATTGGCTATAGTGGCCCGGAATTCTACCCGACCACGGCCGCAACGACATGGACCCGAACGACGCCGGGCGGCCGCACAACCGGCTGGCGGGCGAGACGAGCCCCTACCTGCTGCAGCATGCGGCCAATCCGGTCGACTGGCATCCCTGGGACGACGAGGCGCTGGCCCTCGCGCGCCGGCTGGACCGCCCGATCCTGCTGTCGATCGGCTACTCGGCCTGCCACTGGTGCCATGTGATGGCGCACGAGTCCTTCGAGGACGAGGCCACGGCCGCGCTGATGAACCGGCTGTTCGTCAACGTCAAGGTGGACCGCGAGGAGCGGCCGGACCTCGACAAGGTCTACCAGGTCGCGCACCAGCTGCTCGCGCAGCGTGGCGGCGGATGGCCGCTGACGATGTTCCTGGATCCCGCCGACCTGACGCCGTTCTTCGGCGGCACCTACTTCCCGAAGGAGCCGCGCTACGGGATGCCGGCCTTCGCCGAGCTGCTGGAGAAGGTCGCGGACTTCTACCGCGACCGGCGCGGCGAACTGCAGGACCAGAACAAGGCGCTGCGCGGCGTGTTCGCGGACCTCGTGCCGCCGGCGGCCGCGCCGGACACGCCGCTGGGCCGCGCGCCGATCGAGGCCGCGCGCCGTGAGCTCGAGGCCGCCTTTGACCCGCGCCATGGCGGCTTCGGCGCAGCGCCGAAGTTCCCGCACCCGGCCAGCATCGAGCGCCTGTTGCGCGACTGGCACGCGAGCGCGTCCAGCGACGAGCCCGACCTGCAGGCGCTGTACATGGCGACGCTGACGCTGAAGCGGATGTCCGAGGGCGGCCTGTTCGACCAGCTGGGCGGCGGCTTCTGCCGCTACTCGGTCGACGCGTCCTGGATGATCCCGCACTTCGAGAAGATGCTGTACGACAACGGGCCGCTGCTGGCGCTGCTCGCGCAGGCGGCGGTCGCGACCGGCGACGGCTTCTTCCGGCAGGTCGCCACCGAGACCGCGGGCTGGGCGCTGCGGGAGATGCGCTCGCCCGAGGGCGGCTTCTGCTCGGCGCTGGACGCGGACTCCGAGGGCCACGAGGGCCGCTATTACGTCTGGGACCGCGCCGAGGTCGGGGCGCTGCTGGCGCCGCCCGAGTACCGCGTCCTCGCGAGGCGCTACGGGCTGGACCGCGACGCGAATTTCGAGGGCGCCTGGCACCTGCACTGCTTCGTGTCGCTGGACGACATTGCGGCGGAACTCGGCATCGGCGCGGACGAGGCCGCGGCGCTGCTCGACGCCGGGCGCGCGAAGCTGCTGGCCGCGCGCGGGCGGCGCGTGCGCCCGGGCCTCGACGACAAGCAGCTGACGGCCTGGAACGCGCTGATGGTCCGCGGCCTGGCCGTCAGCGCGCGGCTGCTGGGCGAGCCGGCGCACGAGCAGGCCGCGACCCGCGCCGTCGACTTCCTGCGCGAGCGCTGCTGGCTGGACGGGCAGCTGTACGCGAGCTGGAAGGACGGCCAGGCGCGCTTCCCCGCCTACCTCGACGACCACGCCTTCCTGCTCGACGCGCTGCTCGAGCTGCTGCAGGTCCGCTGGCGCGGCAGCGACCTGGAGTTCGCCTGCCTGCTCGCCGATGCACTGCTCGCGCGCTTCGCGGACCACGGGCGCGGCGGCTTCTGGTTCACCGCCGAGGGCGCGGACCCGCCGCTGTACCGCCCGAAGGGCTTCGCCGACGAGGCGACGCCCGCCGGCAACGGCGTCGCGGCGCTCGCGCTAGCGCGCCTCGGCTGGCTGCTGGCCGAGCCACGCTACCTGGACGCGGCCGAGGCCACGCTGCGCGGCGGCTGGGCCTCGATGAGCCGCGCGCCGCAGGCGCATGCGGCGATGCTGAACGCGCTCGAGGAATGGCTGGAGCCAGGCGAGATCGTCGTGATCCGCGGCGCCGGCGACGGCCCGCAGGAGTGGTCGCGGGCGCTCGCGCAGCTCTATGCGCCGCGGCGCATGGTGATGCCGGTACCGGACGACGCCGGGGCGCTGCCCGCAGCGCTCGCGTCGAAGCGCCCGGCGGGGCACACCGTCGCGTACATCTGCCAGGGGCCGCAGTGCTCGGAGCCGCTGGCCGAGCTGCCGCGCCTGATCGCGCGGCTGCGCGACGGCTGCTGAGCGGCGGCGGCGCGGCTCAGCGCCGGACGGCCTTGTACTTCGCCAGGCCCGGCTCGTCGCTCGTGTAGCACGGCAGGCCGTCATCGGGGGCGGCCCAGTCGGCGCGCTGGTCCCAGAACACGTGGCACTGCGGCTCGCGGTCGAGCGGCCCGGCCAGCGCGGTGCGCGTGACGTGGATCTCGCCGGGGCACAGCGCAGACGCGAAGAACAGCGTCGTGCCGCAGCGGCCGCAAAAGCCCCGGCGGCTCTGCTGCGACGACGCGTACCAGCGCGGCTCCTCGGAGCCCGGCAGCAGCCGGAAGCGGTCCTCGGCCGCGCCGACCCAGCTGACGAAGGCCGCGCCGTGGGCCTCGCGGCAGAAACCGCAGTGGCAGTGCGCGAAGAACAGCGTCGGCGGCGTCACGGCAAAGCGCACCGCGCCGCACAGGCAGCGCCCCTCGATGTCGCTCATCACAGCAGCCTCGGCAGGATGGCCACCCACATCGCGAACAGCAGCAGCGTACCCGCCAGGTAGGCGGCGAAGCGGTGGACGACCCGGTTGTAGCTCAGGTGGATCAGGCTGTGCAGCGCGCGCAGCGCGACAAATGCCCAGGCCGCGGCGAGCAGCGCCGGCGTCGAGCCGCCGGTGACCGCGACCGCGACGCACCAGGCATAGAACAGCACCGGCACCTCGAACAGGTTCCGGAAGTTGTCGGCCGCCCGCGTCTGCGTCAGCTGCCGCGCGGCGTCGGCGGAACTCGCCAGCGACTGCGGCGCGATCCGGCGCTGCCGCATCTCGCCCAGCCGCTCGACGTACATGCGCACCGCGACGGCGGCGGTCAGGCCGACCATCGCCGCGCAGGCCAGCCAGACCGGGTCGGCGCTCATGCCCCTGCCCTCCGTGGCCGGCGCAGCGTGGCCGCGACATGCGCCAGCACGCCACCGAACAGCGCGAACAGCCCGAGGCTGCTGAGCGCGCCCGGCTCGCGGCCGGCCATCGGCTCCGCGAAGAACGCGAAGAACAGCAGCGCCGCGGCCGCCAGCGCCAGCAGCGAGCCGGCGACGCCGGCGGCGCGGCGCAACCCGGACTCCGGCAGCAGGAAATTGGCGCCCAGCGCCAGGTTCACGAGGCCCGCGGCGAGCAGGTAGATGTGCCGCGAGCGGAACAGCAGCCGCTCCGCCCATTCCATCTGGGCGACCGGCGGCTCATGGAAGCTCATCAGCTGCCCGGTGACCAGGAAGGCGACGACCGCGATCGCTCCGACCGCGAGATGGGCCGTCCCCAGCGTCGACGTCATGCTGCCCTCCCCTGCCGCGGCAGGCGGCCGCGGCAGCGCGTAACATACCGCAGCTTCACCGGGGCGGGCACGGGTCGCGCATGAACGAGGAACAGGACACCGGGCGGCTGCCCGCCTTCGCCGACGTGCAGGCCGCGCGCGAGCGCCTCGCCGGCGTCGCGCGCCGCACTCCGCTGCTGGCCGGCACGCCGCTCGACGCACTCACCGGCGGGCGGGTGCTGGTCAAGTGCGAGTCGCTGCAGCTGACCGGCTCCTTCAAGATCCGTGGCGCCTACAACCGGCTCGCGCAGCTCGACGCGGCGGGCCGGCGCGCCGGCGTCGTCGCTTTCTCGTCCGGCAACCATGCGCAGGGCGTCGCTGCCGCGGCCGGCATGCTCGGCATGCCGGCGGCGATCGTGATGCCCGCCGACGCGCCGCAGGCCAAGCTCGCGGGCACGCGCGCGCTGGGCGCCGAGGTCGTCACCTACGACCGGGAGCGCGGCGACCGCGAGGAGATCGCGCGCCGGCTCGCCACCGAGCGCGGCGCGACGCTCGTGCCCTCCTTCGACGACTTCGACGTGATCGCCGGCCAGGGCACCGTGGGCCTCGAGATCGCCGAGCAGGCCGCCGAGCTCGGCATGCGGCTCGACCAGGTGCTGATCGGCTGCAGCGGCGGCGGCCTGATCAGCGGCTCGGCCCTCGCGATCCGCGAGCTGTCGCCCGCGACCGAGCTGGTCTGCGTCGAGCCAGCCGGCTTCGACGACACCTCCCGCTCGCTGCAGGCGGGCCGGCGCGTGTCGAACGAGCCCGGCCGGCGCTCGATCTGCGACGCGCTGCTGTCGCCGTCGCCGGGCCGGCTGACTTTCGCGCTGATGCGCCGGCTGGTCGCGGGCGGCGTCGCGGTCAGCGACGACGAGGTGCGCGCGGCGATGGCCTGCGCGTTCCGGCAGCTGAAGCTGGTCGTCGAGCCGGGCGGCGCGGTCGCGCTGGCCGCGGTGCTGGCGGGACGCGTGCCGGTGGCCGGCCGCACGACTGCGATCGTGCTGACCGGCGGCAACGTCGATCCCGGCACCTTCTGCGACGCGTTCGCCGCCGGCGCGGGACCGCGCTAGAGCGTCTCGGGCAGGAACTCGACGACGCCGCTCTCGAGCGAATACTCGGCGCCGACGACCCGCAGCCCGGCCCTCGCGACCAGCGACTCGAGTATCGCGGAACCGCGCCGCAACTGGTCGACGGACGCCCGGATGTTGGCGCGGATCGCGAGCCGCAGCCGCTCGTCGTCGTCACCGCAGGCGCCGCCATCGAGCAGACCCTCGACGCCCGGCCGGATGCGCTCGACGATCGAGCGCAGGTTCGGCGACTGGCTGGCCGATTCGCGCCGCAATTCCGCCAGCGTGCTCGCGACGGCGCTGCACTGGGAATGGCCGAGCACGACGACCAGCCGCGTGCCGAATTGCTCGGCCGCGAATTCGACGCTGCCGACCAGCGACGGCGCGACGATGTTGCCGGCGACGCGGATCACGAACAGCTCGCCGAGCCCCTGGTCGAACACGATCTCGACCGGCACCCGGGAGTCGGAGCAGCCGAGCACGATCGCGCGCGGGTGCTGCTCGTCGACGAGCCGTGCGCGCCGCTCGGGGCCGGAAACCCGGACCGCGCGCCCCTCGCCCGCGACGTAGCGCGCATTGCCGTCCACCAGCCTCTGCAGGGCCTCTGCCGCGTCCACCTAGCCCCCGATCTCGCCGCGCAGCTGCGCGAGCCAGTCACGCATGAACAGCGTCCTGCGCAGCGCCTCGTCGCGGCCGGCGGCGGTCCGCATCATCGTGGCGATCCGCAGCAGCTTGGTCTGGAAGTGGTCCAGCGTCGCGACCGCGTCGTCCGGCACGCGCCGGTCGCAGAACGGGTCCTCGTCCGCGTACAGCGGCCGGCCCAGCGTCGCACCGACCGCGACGCAGCGCGCGATGCCGATCGCGCCCAGCGCGTCGATGCGGTCGGCATCCTGCACGACGCGCGCCTCGACGGTCTGCGGCTCGATGCCGGCCGACCAGCTGTGTGCCTCGATCGCGTGGCGGATCCCGTCGAGGTGTTCGCCCGGGTAACCGGCGCCGGCGAGAAAATCCACGGCACGGGCCGCAGCAAGCCGCGACGCGCCTGCGCGGTCGGGCGAGTCCTTGGGCGGGCTGACGCAGTCGTGCAGCCACGCGGCCGGCCAGACGACCGCGAGGCTTGCGCGCTCCAGGACTGCCAGCCTCACGGCCGTCGCGACGACGCGGCGCAGGTGCGCCGGGCCATGGCCCGGGTCCGCCTCCGCACCGCCCGCGAGGAAGCGCAGGATCGCAGGCTCCCAGTCCTGCCGCAGGCCCTGCAGCTCCGGCAGGCTATCGCCGATTTCGTCGCTGGCCGCCACGGCACCCCCGGCACGCAGCCTACATCTTTGGCATCATGGCGCTCCAGTTCGGCAGCGCTCCCGGCGGCATCATGGTCAACGTCCTGTGCACGAAATGGGGAACCAAGTACGGGCCCGAGTACGCGAACACGCTGTACTCGATGGTGCGCCGGCACCTGCAGCGCCCGTTCCGATTCGTCTGCCTGACCGACGACACGAGCGGCCTGCGCGGCGAGATCGAGGCGCTGCCGCTGCCGCTGGTGGGCATGGAGGACTTCGACCGGCGCCTGCCGTGGACCTTCCAGCACGGCTGGCTGAAGCTGACGACCTTCGCCCGGCCGCTGTACGACCTGAGCGGGCCCGTGCTGTCGATCGACCTCGACGTCGTGATCGTGGACTCGCTCGACCCGTTCTTCGACGAGCCGGGCGAGTTCCTGGTCATCAAGGAATGGGACAAGCGCGACGAGACCGGCAACACCTCCGTCTACCGCTTCGAGGCCGGTGCGCACGCCGACGCGCTCGAGTACTTCTGCAAGAATCACGAGCGGGTCCGGACCGAGGTCCGCAACGAGCAGGAGTTCATCACCTCGTTCCTCGCCCGCCAGGGCAAGCTGCGCTACTGGCCCGATCCGTGGTGCCGCAGCTTCAAGCGGCACTGCGTGCGCGGCTTCGTGACCGGCTGGTTCCTGCCGCCGCGGGTCCCGCCGGGCGCCCGCGTGATCGCCTTCCACGGCAAGCCCAACCCGCCGGACGCGATCCGCGGCGTCAGCGGCAAGTGGTACCGGCGCGTGCTGCCGACCCCCTGGGTCGAGGAGCACTGGCGCTAGCGGCGGATCGCGAACTGCCCGTTGCGCAGCGCGAGCACCTCGGCGGAGCGCGCCGCGACGTACTCGTCGACCGCGCGCTTGACGCCGCCCTCCCACCACTGGCCCTCGCCATAGTCGTCGCCGCAGATGATGCCGCCCGGCCGCGTCTTGCGTTCGGCCAGCGCGAGGTCCTGCCGCACGAACTCGTAAAGGTGGTTGCCGTCGATGTAGATCCAGTCGAAGTAGCCGTCCGCGAAGCCCTCCAGCACCCCGGCCGAGTAGCCGCGGTGGATGTGGACGCGGCCCTCGGCGATCTCGCTCGCGAAGCGCTGCCGGACCTCCTCGAGGCAGGCGTCCATGCCGGCCTGGCCGCCGGCGGAGCGCCCGCCGAACAGCGCCTTGCTGTAGGCCTCGCCGGACTCGTGCTTCCAGGGGTCGACGAGGTGCAGTTCGCGCGGCTGGACCACCTGCAGCAGCTGCGCGGTGAAGCGGCCGCGGTAGACGCCGATCTCGGCGCCGACCGAACCGGCGGGCAGCATCTTCAGCAGGAAGGCGCGGTGGCCCCAGCGTGCGCGGAACCAGTCGCGCAGCGCGCTCATCGCCCGCCCCCCAGCGCTGCGTGGATCGCGTCGCGGACCTCGCGGTGCTGCTCTGGATCGAAGGCCGGTGCCATGTCCCAGTCGTAGCTCCACGGGTGGCTGGATGCGAGCCCGACGGGCTCATGCGCGTAGCGAGGGATCACGTGTGCGTGCAAGGCCGGCTCCTGATTGCCGAAGATCGCGTAGTTGATGCGCAGGGCACCGGTGACACGCAGCACCGCGTCGCCCAGTGCCGCCATGTCCGCGAGGAAGCGGCCGCGCGACTCGCCCTGCAGTTCGTTGAGCCCGGCCACGACCGGGTCCGGCAGCAGCAGGCAGTAGCCCGGCAGAACCTGCCGCTCGCCCATCACGGCCCAGCCCGAGGACATGCGTGCGACGAAGCCCGGGTCCCTGCCCGCGCGCAGCGCGTCGACGCGTCGGTGTATGGCCGTGCTCATGGCTCCCCGGCTGGCGGCCGAACAGGCGAAGCCTGACCGCTCCGGCGCGCGCAGGCAACCGCCCGGGCGCCTTGCCTCAGCAGGCGACGGCCTGCGGGGCCGCGTCCGGGGCCAGCGTCGCGGCCTGCGCCTCGATCTCGTCGAGCGTCAGGAAGTACCGGCGGCGGGTACCGGCCGGCGCCAGCGGGAAGTCGCGCCGGTAATGGCCGCCGCGGCTCTCGCGCCGCAGCCAGGCGGCCGTCGCGATCAGGATGCCGGCCGTCGCCGCACTGCCTGCGGCCGAGTCGGTGCCAGAGGCGCTACGCACCGCCTGCAGCTCGCTGATCGCTGCGGCCAGGCCCTGCTCGTCGCGCTCGACGCCCACGCCGGCGCTCATCGCCGCGCGCAGGCGCGCCAGCGCCGCCGGATCATCGTCGCCGGCGGCCCGCGTGTACTCGACCAGCGTGCGCGGCGCGGCGGCGGCCGCCGTCGCAGATCCGATGGCCCGCGCGGCCCGCAGCCCGCAGACCAGGCCCTCGAGCAGCGAGTTGCTGGCCAGCCGGTTCGCGCCGTGCAGGCCCGTCGCAGCGGCCTCGCCGACGACCCACAGCCCCGGCACGCTGCTGCGCCCGTCGAGGTCGGTCGCGACCCCGCCCATGTGGTAGTGCGCGGCCGGCGCGACCGGCACCGGTTCGTGCAGCGGGTCGATGCCGGCGGCGACGCAGGCGGCGTGCACGGTCGGGAAGCGCTCCGGCAATTCGCGGCCGGGCCGGAAGCGCAGGTCGAGGAATACCCGGCGCCCCGCACGGCGCGCGCGCCAGATCGCCCGCGCGACGACGTCGCGCGGCGCCAGGTCGCCGAGCGGGTGCTCGCCGTCCATCAGCGGGTGGCCCGC
>JBFGAO010000004.1:0-14315 GCA_041568095.1 Steroidobacteraceae bacterium
CTGCGCCGCGGGCTGCGCAGCGAAGCGAGGAATTCCTTCGATGGTGACGATTCGACTGACGCGCCGTGGCGGGCGGAATGCGCCGTTCTACCACGTCGTTGTCACTGACAGCCGCAAGCGGCAGGGCGGCCAGATGCTGGAGCAGGTCGGGTTCTTCAACCCGGTCGCGCGTGGCCAGGACCGCAAGATCGAGCTCGACCTGCCACGCATCGACTACTGGACCGGCACCGGCGCCAAGATGTCCGATCGCGTGCGGACGCTGGTCGCGGCCTTCCGGAAGCAGGCCGCGGCCTGAGGCCGGCGACGGCGGACGGCGCATCGTGGTGCGCGGCTCGCCTGGCCCCGGGGAACGCCGCGTAGCGCTGGGCCGCATCACCGGGGCCTGGGGCGTCCGTGGCTGGGTCAGGCTGCAGTCCTGGACCGAGCCGCCGGAGCAGATCCTGGAGTTCGGGACCTGGCAGGCGACCGGACCCGGGGGCGCGGCCATCGAATTGCAGCCGCTGCGCGGCCACCGGCAGGGCCGGCAACTGGTCGCGCAGCTGGCAGGCGTCGAGGACCGCGATGCGGCGCAGGCGCTGGCCGGCAGCGAATTGTCGGTTCGGCGCGACGAGTTTCCGCCGCCGGCGGCGGGCGAGTACTACCGCGCCGACCTGGTCGGGCTGGAAGTCGTGACGCTGGAAGGGCAGGCGCTGGGTCGCGTCGACCATTTCGTCGAGACCCCCGCCAATCCGGTCATGGTGGTCCGCGGCGAGCGCGAGCACTGGCTGCCGGCGGTGCCGAGGTACCTGCGGCAGGTCGACCTGGACCGCGGACGCGTGGTCGTCGACTGGGACCCGGAGCTCTAGCGGGGGTCCGGAGATGCAGATCGAGGTCGTCACGCTGTTCCCGGAACTGGTCCGGGCGCAGCTGGGAGCCGGGGTGCTCGGGCGCGCCGTGTCCCGCGGGCTGCTGGCGGTCGGCACCGAGGACCCGCGGCGCCACGCGACCGACCCGCACCGCAGCGTCGACGACCGGCCCTACGGCGGCGGTCCGGGGATGGTGATGGCGGTGGAGCCGCTCGCGACGGCGATCCGCGCCGCGCGGCAGCGGGTGCCGCCGGGGTCGCCGGTGATCGCGCTGGCCGCGCACGGGCGGCCGCTGCGGCAGGCGGATGTGAGCCGCCTCGCGGCGCTGCCGGGCCTGGTGCTGGTCGCCGGCCGCTACGAGGGCGTCGACGAGCGGATCGCCGAGGCGCTGGTGGACGAGGAGCTGTCGATCGGCGACTACGTGCTGTCCGGCGGCGAGCTGCCGGCGCTGGTCGTGATCGACGCGGTCGCGAGGCTGCTGCCGGGTGCGCTCGGCGACGAACAGTCCGCGGAACAGGACTCGTTCGCGGACGGGCTGCTGGACTGGCCGCACTACACGCGGCCGGCCGAGTGGGAAGGCCGGCGGGTGCCGCCGGTGCTGGCCGGCGGCGACCACGAGGCGATCCGACGCTGGCGCCTGAAGCAGGCGCTGGGGCGGACCTGGCGGCTGCGGCCCGGGCTGGTCCGGGAGCGGCGGATGACAGTCGAGGAGCGGGCGTTGCTCGCGGAATACTGTGCCGAGGCGGGCATCGAGCCGCCGCGGTTCTGATAGGGTGACGAGGCTGGGACGACAATCGGGGACGAACCCATGAACAAGATCATGCAGGACATTGAAGCGCGCGCGACTGGCCGGAAGCTGCCCGATTTCGGGCCGGGCGACACGGTCATCGTCCAGGTCAAGGTCAAGGAGGGCGACCGCGAGCGCGTCCAGGCCTACGAGGGCGTCGTGATCGCGATGAAGAACCGCGGCCTCAACAGCTCCTTCACGGTGCGCAAGGTGTCGCACGGCGAGGGCGTCGAGCGGGTGTTCCAGACCCACAGTCCCGCGATCGCCGGTGTCGAGGTCAAGCGCCGCGGCAAGGTGCGCCGCGCGAAGCTGTACTTCCTGCGCGAGCGCTCGGGCAGGTCCGCGCGCATCGAGGAGAAGCTCGGCGGCTGATAGCGCCGTCGGCGGGCGTCCCGGATGGGCAGCGGCCCCTTGACTGTGATCGGGTCCTTCCTGCGCGCGCTGCTGCGCGTGCTGGACGCGCTGCGCAAGACGCTGCACCTGGTCCTGCTGCTGGCGATCTTCGGCGTCGTGCTGGCCGCGAGCCAGGCGGGTCTTCCGCTGATCCCCCGTTCCGCGGCACTGGTGCTCGCGCCCGAGGGCCGCATCGTCGAGGAGCTGTCCGGCGACCCGCTCGAGCGGGCACTCGCGGAGGCGTCCGGCGAGGCGCGGGCCGAGACTCGGCTGCGCGACCTCGTCGACGTGATCGACCGGGCCCGCGACGACCGCCGGATCACGGCGCTGGTGCTCGACCTCGAGGGCCTCGGGCGCGCCGGGCTGCCGGCGCTGCAGGACCTGGCCCGCTCCATCGCCTGGTTCCGCGAGGCCGGCAAGAAGGTCTTCGTGCACGGCGAGGCCTACAGCCAGCGGCAGTACTTCCTGGCCGCGCAGGCCGACGAGGTCTGGCTGGATCCCTTCGGCTACGTGCTGCTCGAGGGCTACGCGCTCTACCGCAGCTACTACGGCGGCGCGATGGACAAGCTCGCCGTCGACATCCACGTGTTCAAGGTCGGCACGCACAAGTCCGCGCCCGAGAACTGGACGCGCACCGACATGTCGCCAACCGAGCGCGAGGACGCCCAGGTCTGGATCGGCGCGCTGTGGGAGGCCTACAAGGCCGACGTCGGCGCGGCACGGCGCCTCGAGCCCGCGCTGATCCAGGCCTACGCCGACGAGGCCGTCGAGGGGATCCGCTCGACCGGCGGCGACCTGGCCCAGTACGCGCTGTCGCGCGGGCTCGTCGACGGCCTGAAGACGCGCGAGGAATTCGAGCAGGCGGTCGCTGCCGTTGCCGGCGAGGACGAGGAAGGCGGCGGCTTCCGTTCCGTCGACTGGCGGGACTACCTGCGCGTGCTGCGCTCCGAGGAAGCGCTGGCGCGGGACCGCGGGCGGGAGGTCGCCGTCGTCGTCGCGTCCGGCGAGCTGCTGGATGGCGAGCAGCCGCCAGGCCTTGCCGGCGGCGACACGCTGGTCAAGATGCTGCGCGACGCACGCGACGACGAGGACGTCGCGGCGGTCGTGCTGCGCATCGACAGCCCGGGCGGCAGCATGATGGCCTCCGAGCTGGTGCGGCGCGAGGTCGCCGCGCTGCGGCGTGCCGGCAAGCCGGTCGTCGCGTCGATGGGCACCGTCGCGGCCTCCGGCGGCTACTACATCGCGATGGACGCCGACCGCATCCTCGCGGCGCCGACCACGATCACCGGCTCGATCGGCGTCTACGCGATCCTGCCGACCTTCGAGCGCACGCTCGCGAAGGTCGGCGTCACCAGCGACGGCCTCGGCACGACGCGCCTGTCCGGCGCGGCGAGCCTGCAGCGCGGGCTCGCACCCGAGGCCCGGCAGATCCTGCAGGCCGCGGTCGAGGACGCCTACCGGCGCTTCGTCGACGGCGTCGCGCGCTCACGCGACCGGCGGCCGGAGGAGATCGAGGGGCTGGCGCAGGGCCGGGTCTGGACCGGCGGCGCCGCGCGTGCCGCCGGCATCGTCGACGAGCTGGGCGGCGTGGACGAGGCGATCGCCGAGGCCGCACGGCTTGCGGGGCTGCCGGAGGGCCACGGCCTGCGCTGGGTCGAGCGCCCCACGTCCTGGCGCGACTGGCTCGCGCTGCGGCTGCGCCACGCGGCGGCCTGGGTCGTGTCGGCGCTCGCGCCGGTGCATGCGCCGGTGCCCGGGCTGGGCGAGGCGGCCGCCGAGGCGCGCGCGCTGCTGGCGCTGGCGGCCCAGGGCCGCCCGGTCTACCTGTGCCGTTGCCGGGTCGACTGAGGGCTCAGGCGGCCCAGTCCAGGATCACCTTGCCGGACTGCCCGCTGTTCATCGTCTCGAACGCTCGGCGGTAGTCGGCGACCGGGAAGCGGTGCGTGATGACCGGGCTTACGTCCAGCCCGCTCTGCAGCATGCTGGCCATCTTGTACCAGGTCTCGAACATCTCGCGGCCGTAGATGCCCTTGATGACGAGGCCCTTGAAGATCACCTCGTTCCAGTCGATTGCCATCTCGCCGGGCGGGATGCCCAGCATCGCGATGCTGCCGCCGTGGTGCATGGTCCGCAGCATGTCGCGGAACGCGGCCGGGTTGCCCGACATCTCGAGGCCGACGTCGAAGCCTTCCTCCATGCCGAGCTCGCGCATCGCGCCGTCGATGCGCTCGCGCTGCACGTTCAGCGCGCGCGTCGCGCCCATCCGGCGGGCCAGCTCCAGCCGGTAGTCGTTGACGTCGGTGATCACGACGTGCCGCGCGCCGACGAAGCGCGCGATCGCTACCGCCATGATGCCGATCGGGCCGGCGCCGGTGATCAGCACGTCCTCGCCGACCAGGTTGAACGACAGCGCCGCATGCGTCGCATTGCCGAGCGGGTCGAGGATTGCGGCGATGTCATCGGTGATCGCCGGCGGCAGCCGGAACACGTTGGCCGCCGGCAGCACCATGAACTCGGCAAAGCAGCCGGGACGGTTGACCCCGACGCCCAGCGTGTTGCGGCACAGGTGGCGCCGCCCGGCGCGGCAATTGCGGCAATGACCGCAGGTGATGTGCCCCTCGCCGGAGACGCGGTCGCCCGGCTCGAGGCCGCGGACCTCGCTGCCGACCTCGACGATCGTGCCGCAGTACTCGTGGCCGACCTGCATCGGCACCGGGATCGTCCGCTGCGCCCAGTCGTCCCAGTTGTAGATGTGGATGTCGGTGCCGCAGATCGCGGTCTTGCGCATCCGGATCAGCACGTCGTTGTGGCCGACCTCCGGCCGCGCCATCTCGTCCATCCAGATGCCCGGCTCGCGCCGGGACTTGACCAGTGCCTTCATCGCTGCCTCAGTCCGCTATGACGCCGCACTCGCGGCCGGCCGTCGCAAAGGCCTCGACCGCCGCCTCCAGCTGCGCGCGCGTGTGCGCGGCGCTCATCTGGGTGCGGATCCGGGCCTTGCCCATCGGCACGACGGGGTAGGAGAAACCGATCACGTAGACGCCGAGCTCGAGCAGCCGGTCGGCCATGCGCCCGGCCAGCACGGCGTCGCCGATCATGACCGGGATGATCGGGTGCTCGCCCGGGACCAGCCGGAAGCCCAGTCGCTCCATGCTGCGGCGGAACCACGCGGCGTTGTCGGCCAGCCGCTGCCGCAGCGCGGGCTGCGACTCGATCATGTCCAGCACCTTCAGCGTCGTCGCGGCGACGACCGGGGCCAGCGTGTTCGAGAACAGGTAGGGCCTCGAGCGCTGGCGCAGCCAGCCGACGACCTCGGCGCGGCCGGACACGTAGCCGCCGCTCGCGCCGCCCAGCGCCTTGCCCAGGGTGCCGGTCAGCACGTCGACCCGGTTCATGACACCGCAGTGCTCGTGCGTGCCGCGACCAGCTGCGCCCATGAAGCCGGTCGCATGCGAATCGTCGACGACGACGGTCGCGCCGTGCCGGTCGGCGAGGTCGCAGATCTCGGCGAGCCTCGCGATCGTGCCGTCCATCGAAAACACGCCGTCGGTGACGATCATCCGGCTGCGCGCACCGGATGCTTCCTTCAGCCGCTGTTCCAGCTGGCCCATGTCGCAGTTGTCGTAGCGCAGGCGGGCCGCCTTCGACAGCCGGATGCCGTCGATGATGCTGGCGTGGTTCAGCGCATCCGAGATGATCGCGTCTTCCTCGCCCATCAGCGTCTCGAACAGCCCGCCGTTGGCGTCGAAGCAGGACGAGTACAGGATCGTGTCCTCGGTGCCGAGGAAGGCGGACAGCCGCCGCTCGAGCTCGCGGTGCACGCTCTGCGTGCCGCAGATGAAGCGCACCGAGGCCATGCCGTAGCCGTAGCGGTCGATCGCCGCGTGTGCGGCCTCGCGCAGCGCCGGGTCGCTGGCGAGGCCGAGGTAGTTGTTGGCGCAGAGGTTGATGACCTCGCGACCGTCCTCGAGCGTCACGACGGCCTGCTGGCCGGACGCAATCACGCGCTCGCGCTTGTACAAGCCGTCCCGTTGCAGCTGCTGCGCCTGCGCGGCGAGCCGCTCCAGCAATCCTCGGTCCATCGTCGCCGTTCCCGGTCCCGTTTGCGGCGGATTATAGCGGCGCCGCCGCGCGCAGACGTATCATTCCGGTGCGGAGGAACCGGCTTGCCTGCAGCGGACACGAGCGGTGACGGCGGCGGCGCGCGCCAGCGCGTCGACCGCTGGCTGTGGCACGCGCGCTTCTTCCGCAGCCGCTCGCTGGCCACGGCCGCGGTCGCCGGCGGCCTGGTACACGTCAATGGCGAGCGCGTCCGCGCCTCGCGCGGCGTCGCGCCCGGCGACCGGCTGGACATCACGGCCGGCAACGCGACCGTCAGCGTCGAGGTGCTGTCGCTGCCGCCGCGTCGCGGGCCGGCCACGGAGGCGCGCGCCTGCTATCGTGAGACCGCGGACAGCATCGAGCGGCGGGAGCAGCGGCGCGAGCAGTCGCGGTTCGGGTTGCTGTCCGCGCCGTCGCCGCAAGGGCGCCCGGACAAGCGCATGCGGCGCGCGATCCGGCGCCTGCAGGGCCGCGACTGAACGGACCGGCCGGGCCTGCAGTGGCCGCCACAGCCAGCGGTGGCTAGACTGTGTCCGATCATCGATTCTTCGCGAAGACAGGGAGGTCCCGGATGGACATCCGACGCTGTGCATTGCTCGGCTGCCTGCTGCTTGCCGCACAGGCCGCGGGCGCCGAGTGGTCCGGCAAGGGCGAGCTCGGCGGCGTGCTGGCACGCGGCAACACCGAGACCGAGACGCTGTCGGGCAGGCTCGACGTCGGCTTCGCGCGCGGCGAGTGGGAGCACCGCGCCGGCACGTCGGTGCTGCGCACGGTCAGCGACGGCGTAAAGACCGCGAACCGCTGGGAATTGCGCGCGGAATCCGACCGCAATCTCGACGAGCGCCGCTTCCTGTTCGGCTCGCTGCGCTACCTCGACGACGAGTTCACCGACTACAGCTACCAGGCAAGCGCGGCGGCCGGTTACGGCTATCGCTTCATCACCGGCGACCGGCACCGGCTGACCGGCCGGATCGGCGCCGGCTACCGTCGCTCGGAGCTCGAGGCGAGCGGCCTGGCCCGCAACGAGGCGATCCTGCGTGGCGCGCTGGACTGGGAACGGCAGCTGACCGACACGACGCTGATCGCGGACCGGCTGCTGGTCGAGGCGGGAAGCGACAACACCTACATCCAGAACGAGCTGTCGCTGGAAGTCAGGATCAACTCGGCGCTTGCGCTGGGCCTCGGCTATGCGGTCCGGCACAACACCGACGTCCAGCCGGGCACCGAGAACACCGACCAGGTGCTGACGGCCAACCTCGTGTTCTCGTTCTGAGCCGCCGATGCCGCTGCCTGCCACGCCGGCGCTGGCTGTCGATGTCGTGATCGAGCTGGTCGACCGGCCGGAGCGGCCCATCGTGCTGATCCGGCGCCGCAACCCGCCGCCGGGCCACGCGCTGCCCGGCGGCTTCGTCGATGTCGGCGAGACGGTCGAGGACGCGGCGCGGCGCGAGGCGCAGGAGGAGACCGGCCTCGTGGTCCGGCTCGGCCCGCTGCTGGGCGTCTACTCCGACCCGCGGCGCGACGCGCGCGGCCACACCGTCAGCGTCGTGTTCGTCGCGACCGCGGCCGGCCATCCGGAGGCCGACGACGATGCCGCCGCCGTGCTGGTGACGGCGCCGGAGCGCCTGCCGGACATGGCCTTCGACCATGCGCAGATCATCGCGGACTACCTGGCCTTCCGTGCGGCGACGGAGCGGCGCGACCGCTAGAATGCCGGTCCCGCCGATGAGGAGACCGGACAGATGCCAGGCGACGGTTCGTATCCCTTCCTGAGGCCGGACGGCGCGGAGTTCGTGTCCGCGGCCGGCGAGGCGATCAACCGCCACTGGCTCGCCGAGGAGCGGGCGCTGGTCGCGGAGCTGGCCGGCATTGCGCGGCTGCCCGACGCCGAGCGCGACTCGATCCGCCGCGACGCCGTGCAGCTGGTCGGCGCCGCGCGCCGGCGCCGCAGCGGGCGCGGCGGCATCGACGCCTTCCTGCAGCAGTACGACCTCGGCTCCCAGGAAGGCGTCGTGCTGATGTGCGTCGCCGAGGCGCTGCTCAGGATCCCGGACGCGGACACGGCCGACCGGCTGATCGCCGACAAGATCTCGATGGGGCAGTGGTCGGAGTACCTGGGCGAGGCCGAGTCGCTGTTCGTCAACGCGTCCACCTGGGGCCTGATGCTGACCGGCAGGCTGGTGCGGCCGACCGCGGAGGACCTCCGCGACCCGGCGTCGTTCCTGCGGCGCCTGGTCGCGCGGCTCGGCGAGCCGGTCGTGCGCGCAGCCTTCCGGCAGGCAATGCGGATCATGGGCCACCAGTTCGTGATGGGCCGCGACATCGGCGAGGCGCTGCGCCGCGCCGCCGATGGTGACAACGCGCGCTACCGGCACACCTACGACATGCTCGGCGAGTCGGCGCTGACCGACCCTGACGCCGAGCGCTACCTGCGGGCCTACGCATCCGCGATCCGGGCGGTCGGCGCGGCCGTGCCCGGCGACGCGCCGCCGCAGACCTGGCCCAGCATCTCGGTCAAGCTGTCGGCGCTGCACCCGCGCTACGAGTTCGGCCGGCGCGAGGACGTCAGGGAGCGCCTGGGCCGGCGGCTGCTGCAGCTCTGCGCGGAGGCGAGGGACGCGGGCATCGCGCTGACGATAGACGCCGAGGAGGCGGACCGGCTGGAGCTGTCGCTGGAGCTGCTCGATGCGCTGCTGGTGGCGCCCGAGCTGGCGGGCTGGGACGGGCTGGGGCTCGCGGTGCAGGCCTACCTGAAGCGGGCGCCGGACGTGCTGCGCTGGCTGGGCCGGCGTGCCGACGAGACCGGCCGCGTGCTGAGCGTGCGGCTGGTCAAGGGCGCCTACTGGGACAGCGAGGTCAAGCGGGCGCAGGAGCGCGGCCTCGCCGGCTACCCGGTCTTCACGCGCAAGCACAACACGGACGTCTGCTACCTCGCCTGTGCGCGGATCCTGCTGGAGGGCAGCCCGCGGCTGTACCCGCAGTTCGCGACCCACAACGCGCACACGGTCGCGAGCGTGATCCACCTCGCGTCCGCGCGCCGGCGCGACTTCGAGTTCCAGCGCCTGCATGGCATGGGCGAGGAGCTCTACGCGGAGATCGTCGACCCGGCCGGCCGGGGCCTGCCCTGCCGCGTCTATGCGCCGGTCGGCACGCACGAGGACCTGCTGCCCTACCTGGTGCGGCGGCTGCTGGAGAACGGCGCCAACACGTCCTTCGTCAACCGGATCACGGACGAGTCGCTGCCGCCCGAGCAGGTCGTCGCCGATCCGCTCGTCGAAGCCGGGCGCCAAGGCTACGCGGGCCACCCGCGCATCCCGCTGCCGGTCGACCTGTTCGGCCCGGAGCGGCGCAACTCGGCGGGCGTCAACCTCGCGGACGGCGCTGCACAGCAGCGGCTCGCGCAGGACGGGCGCCGTGCGCTTTCTGCGCGGCTGTCCGCAGCCCCGATCGTCGGTGGCCGCGATCGTCGCGGGCAGCTGCGGCCGCTTGTCTCGCCGGCCGACCTGGACCGGGTCGTCGGCGAGGTCAGCGACGCCGATGCGACGCTGTGCGACGAGGCCGTCGCCCGCGCGCTGGCGGCGCAGCCTGCCTGGGACCGGACGCCGGCCGCGGCGCGCGCTGCCGCGCTGCGCCGCGCAGCGGACCTGCTCGAGGAGCGGCTCCCGCGCTTCGTCGCGATCTGCGTCGTTGAGGCGGGCAAGACGGTGCCGGACTCGATCGCCGAGGTCCGCGAGGCGGTGGACTTCCTGCGCTACTACGCTGCCCAGGCCGAGCGCCTGTTCGGCGGCCCGGTGCCGCTGCCGGGACCGACCGGCGAGACCAACCGTCTGGCGCTGCGCGGGCGCGGCGTGTTCGCCTGCATCAGCCCCTGGAACTTCCCGCTTGCGATCTTCACCGGCCAGGTCGTCGCGGCGCTGGCGGCCGGCAACAGCGTCGTCGCGAAGCCGGCAGAGCAGACGCCGCTGGTCGCGGCCGAGATGGTCCGGCTGCTGCTGGAGGCGGGCGTTCCGGCCGACGCGCTGGCGCTGCTGCCCGGCGATGGGGCCGCGGTGGGCGGGGCGCTGGTCGCGGACCCGCGCGTCGCCGGCATCGCTTTCACCGGCTCGGACGCGACGGCGCGGCTGATCAACCGCTCGCTCGCGGCGCGCGACGGCGCGCTGCCGGTGCTGATCGCCGAGACCGGCGGCCAGAACGCGATGCTGGTGGACAGCTCGGCGCTGCCGGAGCAGGTCGTCAGCGACGCGATGCTGTCCGCGTTCAACGCGGCCGGCCAGCGCTGCTCGGCGCTGCGCGTGCTGTTCCTGCAGCAGGAGATTGCGCCGCGCGTGCTTGAGCTGCTTGCCGGCGCGATGGACGAGCTGGTCGTCGGCGACCCGGCGCTGCTGTCCACGGATCTCGGCCCGGTCATCGACGCCGGGGCGCTCGCAATGCTCGAGGCGCATGCATCGGCGATCGCCGGCGGGGCCGGCTGGCGCCACCGCGCGCGGCGCCCGTCCACGGACCGGCGGGGCCACTGGTTCGCGCCGCTGGCGGTCGAGATCGACGCGATCGGCCGCCTGGAGCGCGAGGTCTTCGGCCCGGTGCTGCACGTCGTGCGCTACCGGGCTTCGGAACTCGATGACGTCGTCGACGCGATCAACGCCACCGGCTACGGGCTGACGCTGGGCGTGCACACGCGCATCGACGCCGTTGCGCGCCGCGTCGCGGCGCGCGCGCGGGTCGGCAACGTCTACGTGAACCGGAACATGATCGGCGCGGTCGTCGGCGTGCAGCCCTTCGGCGGCTGCGGCCTGTCGGGCACCGGCCCCAAGGCCGGCGGCCCGCACTACCTGCCGCGCTTCGCAACCGAGCAGACGGTCACGACGAACACGGCGGCGGTCGGCGGCAATGCGACGCTGCTGTCGCTGGCCGAGGACTGAGCGGTACCGCGGCTCAGGCCAGGCCCGTCTGCAGCCGCGCCGCCTCGGACATCATCGACTGGTCCCAGGGCGGGTCGAACACGAGCTCGACGTCGGCGCGCTCGACGGTCGGGATCACCAGCAGCTTGTCGCGGACGTCCTGCACCAGCACCTCACCCATGCCGCAGCCGGGCGCCGTCAGCGTCATCCGGACCGCGACACTGCGGCTGCCGTCCCCCGCGGTCTGCAGCTGGCAGTCGTAGACCAGCCCGAGGTCGACGATGTTGATCGGGATCTCGGGGTCGAAGCAGGTGCGCAGCTGGTCCCAGACCAGCCGGTCGAAGTCGGCCTCGGTCGCGTCGGGCGGCAGCTGCGGCGGCGGGACCGGCTCCTTGCCGATCGCGTCGCCGTCGGCGCCGGCGATCCGGAACAGGTTGCCCTCGATGTAGACGGTGAAGCTGCCGCCGAGCGCCTGCGTGAGGTAGCCGACACTGCCGGCGCGCAGCTTGATCTCGATGCCGGCCGGGATCATGACGGCCTTGACTTCACGCTGGACGACCACCGGCTCGCTGTCATGGCGCCGCACGGCCCTACTCCGTCGTCACCGGCTCGCGCTCGCCGGCCAGCGCCGCGTTCAGCGTGTGCCAGCACAGGCTCGCGCACTTGACCCGGGCCGGGTAGGCGCGGACGCCGCCCAGCGCAGCCAGCTTGCCGAGCGCGGGGGAGGGCGCCTCGTCCTGCTGCGTCAGCATCCGGTGCACGTCCCCGAACAGCGCGCGGACCTCGGCCAGCGTCCTGCCCTTGACGGCCTCGCTCATCAGCGATGCCGACGCGGTCGAGATCGCGCAGCCGTGGCCCTCGAAGCGCAGGTCGCTGACGCGGTCGCCGTCGAGCTGCAGTTGCAGCACCAGCTGGTCGCCGCACAGCGGGTTGTCGCCGCGCGCCTCGCGGTCCGCCCGGTCCAGGCGCCCGAAGTTCCGCGGGCTGCGGTTGTGGTCGACGATGACGTCGCGGTACAGCTCGGCGAGGTCCATCAGCGCAGCATCCCGATCGCGTGCCGGACGCCCGCGCACAGCGTGTCGACCTCGTCGCGGGTGTTGTAGAGCGCGAACGACGCACGCGTCGTCGCAGGTACGCCAAAGACCTCCATGACCGGCATCGCGCAGTGGTGGCCGGTGCGTACCGCGACGCCCTCGGCGTCGAGCACGGTGCCGAGGTCGTGCGGGTGCACGCCGTCGACGGTGAAGGAGACGAGGCTCGCCTTGTCCGGCGCGGTGCCGACCAGCTCCAGGCCGGGCAGTTCCTGCAGCCGCGCGGTCGCGTAGTCGAGCAGCTCCTGCTCGTGGCGTGCAATCCGTGCGAGCCCGACGCCCTCGATGTAGTCGATCGCGGCGCCGAGGCCGACGGCCCCGGCGATGTTGGGCGTGCCCGCCTCGAAGCGCCACGGCAGCGCGTTGTAGGTCGTGCCGTCGAAGGACACGGCGAGGATCATGTCGCCGCCGCCCTGCCAGGGCGGCATCGCCTCGAGCACCGCCTCGCGCGCGTACAGCACGCCGATCCCGGTCGGGCCATACATCTTGTGGCCCGAGAACGCATAGAAGTCGCAGCCGAGGTCGCGGACGTCCACGCGCTGGTGCGGGACAGCCTGCGCGCCATCGAGCAGCGTCGCGATCCCGCGCCCGCGCGCGGCGGCGACCATCTCGCGGGCCGGCAGCACGGTGCCGAGCGCGTTGGAGACATGGGAGAACGCGACGAGCTTCGTTCGCGGACCCAGCATCGCGCGGTAGGCGGCTTCGTCGACGACGCCGCGCCGGTCGATCGGCACGACGCGCAGCACGGCACCGGTCTGCCCGCACAGCAGCTGCCAGGGCACGATGTTCGCGTGGTGCTCGAGCCAGGTGATGACGATCTCGTCGCCGGCCGACAGCCGCGGCCGGCCCCAGGACTGCGCGACGAGGTTGATCGCCTCGGTCGTTCCGCGCACGAAGATGATCTCCCGCGTCGACGCGGCATTGATGAAGCGCCGGACCCGTTCACGCGCGCCCTCGTAGAGCGCGGTGGCTTCCTGCGACAGCGTATGCACGCCGCGGTGCACGTTGGCATGGTGGCGCCGCTCGTAGTCGGTCACGGCATCGATGACCGCCGCCGGGCGCTGCGCCGACGCGGCGCTGTCGAGGAAAGCCAGCGGCCGGCCGTTCACGCGGCGCGCGAGGATCGGGAAGTCCGCGCGGACGCGGCCGACGTCGAGCGGCGACAGCGATTCGGCGGCGGTCGCCATCAGCGGAAGCTCCGGATCAGGTCGCGGTCCGGCAGCCGGCCGACAACCAGCTCCTCGAGCGCAGGGCGCAGCGAGGGCAGCAGTACGCCGGCGACGATGTCCTCGCAGAACGCGAAGGTCAGCAGGGCCCGGGCCGTGCCCGGGTCGATGCCGCGCGACAGCAGGTAGAACAGCTGGGACGGGTCCAGCGAGCCGGTGGTCGCGCCGTGGCGGCACTGGACCTCGTCGGTGTGGATCTCGAGCTGCGGCCGGGCATGGAGCTCGGCCTGCGGCGACAGCAGCAGGTTGCGGCTGGTCTGGCTCGAGTCGGCCCCGCGTGCGCCGGCATGGACGACCACTCGGCCGTTGTAGGCGCCGCGGCCGCGCCCGGCCGCGATGCCGCGGAAGTCCTGCTCGCTCCTGGTCTGCGGCGCACGGTGGTCGACGCGCGTGTACAGGTCGGCCTGGCGGCGGTCGTCGGCCATGAACAGCCCGGCCAGCCGGCAGCCGGCGCCGGCGCCGTCCAGCGACACGGCGAGGTTCGAGCGCACGGTGCCACCGCCCAGCACGAACAGCTGCTGCAGGTACTGGCTGCCGGCCTGCTGCGCAACCGACAGGGTCTCGACCTGGGCAGCGGCCGGGTCCTGCTGGTGGACGCGCAGGTGCCCGACATTCGCGTCGCCGGCGAGCCTCAGATCCATTACGAGGTTCGCGAGGCCCGACGGCGCGCCGGTGCAGACGAAATGCTCGACCAGTTGCAGCCGCGCGCCCGTGCCGGCCTCGACGACGATACGGGCCTGGCTGGTGCCCTGCACGGTCGCGACGTGGACGAGGTACAGCGGCTCGGTCGGCCCGGCGCCGTCCGCGACGCGGATCACGACGCCGTCGCCGGCGAAGGCATCGGCCAGCAGCGCATAACGCTCGTCGGCCGAGTCGTCGGGGCGGCGCAGCAGCCGGGTCGCCGCGGCGGGATCGGCGGCCAGCAGCTCGCGCAGGCCGGTGACGGTGACTCCCGGCACTTCCGCCGTCGACAA
>JBFGAO010000005.1:0-14266 GCA_041568095.1 Steroidobacteraceae bacterium
GGCCCATGGAAGCCCAACAAGCTCTGGTGACTGATCCGGTCGCCATCCTCGTCGTGCTGCTGGCGGTGCTGGCAGTGATCTTCTGGTTCGGCGAGACGCCTCCGGGGCAGCGCCTGTTCGGGATCATCCCGAAACTGGTCTTCTGCTATTTCATCCCGACGACGTTGACCACGCTGGGCGTGCTGCCATCGGAATCGGTCCTCTACGACTGGATCAAGTTCTTCCTGCTGCCTGCCAGCCTGATGCTGCTGATCCTGGCGCTGGACGTGCCGGGCATCGCGCGGCTGGGGCCCAAGGCCGTGATCATGATGCTCGCCGGCACGGCAGGCGTCGTGATCGGCGCGCCGATCGCGCTGTGGGTGTTCTCGAGCTGGGTGCCGCCGGACACCTGGCAGGGCATGACGGCGCTGTCGGGCAGCTGGATCGGCGGCGGCGCCAACATGGTTGCACTGGGGCAGATCGCCGGCACCACGGAGACGATGTTCGGGATGATGGTGATCGTCGACGTCGCGGTCGCCAACGTCTGGCTGGGCGTGCTGCTGTACCTGGCCGGGCAGCAGGGCCGGATCGACCGTTTCACCGGCGCCGACACCTCGGCGATCGAGGAACTGAAGCGGCGCGTGTCGGAGTTCACGGCCAGGACCACTCGCATCCCGACCGTCACCGACTTGCTGATCATCCTGGCGGTGGGCTTCGCCGGGATGTGGCTGGCGACGGTTTCCGGCAAGTACATGGGCCAGGTCGCGCCGGTATTCAGCGGCACGGTGTGGAAGTTCATCATCGTCACGCTGCTGGCAGCGATGCTGTCGTTCACGCCGGCGCGCAAGCTCGACGGTGTCGGGGCGTCGAAGGTCGGCACCGTGATGCTGTACCTGCTGATCGCGAGCATCGGCGCGCACGCGGACTTCACGCAGATGAAGGAGGCGCCGGTGCTGGTGGCCGTCGGTGCGGTCTGGATGCTGTGCCACATCGTCGTGCTGCTGACGATCGGCTGGCTGATCAAGGCACCGATCTTCTTCGTCGCGGTGGGCTCGCAGGCGAACATCGGCGGCGCGGCCAGCGCGCCGATCGTCGCGTCGGCCTTCCACCCCAGCCTCGCGCCCGTCGGCGTGCTGCTGGCGGTCGGCGGCTACGTGCTGGGCACCTACGCGGGCCTGATCTGCATGGCGCTGCTGAAGATGGTCGCCGGGGCCTAGCGGTCCGCCGCCGGCGGGCCGCAGGCGAGACCGAGCATGCGTGCCTCGGCGCTGCCCGCCGCCGGCACCGTCCATTGCCAGTCGGACGGCGAGCGGTCCCGGCGGTCGATCACCTCGCCGTCGCCGAGCAGGCCGCTGTAGGTCGTGATCCGCGTGATGGCATAGCGTTCGCCCTTGCAGTCGAAGGCGAGCAGCGTGATGACTGACTGGTAGGCCTGGCGCGCCCCGGACTCCGGGCTGCCGAGCGACACCCTGAGCCATGCCATGCGCAGGCCGTTGTGCTCGGCGACGCTCTCGGTGTCCATCTCGAGCATCGCGACATGCGCAGCGTCCGGGCCCAGCGGAGTCCACAGCGGTTCGCCGGCGCCGGCGGCCGGCGAGGCGAGCAGGACCATGACGAGCGGTGATGCCCGTCCGTGCATCACGGCCTCCTTGCCGCAGCGCGGCAATCGAAGCGCGCCGCCAGCATAACAGCCGCTGCCTGCGCCGAACTGGAAGGATCGGCTACAGTGCGCCGATGAAGCCGCTGCTGATCCTGCTGCTGCTGGCCGGCGCGCCGCCGCTCACGGCGGCGAGTGCTCCCGTTCACGCGCTGGATGCCGCGGCGGCCGCGCGCTTCGCGCAGCTGGCACTCGACTGTGTGCATCGCGAATACCCGAACAAGATCGCGCACGTGCTGAGCGGAGACGAAGACGCGCGACCGCCGCGCGAGCTGACGCCAGTGTTCTACGGTTGCTACGACTGGCACTCGTCGGTGCACGGCCACTGGCTGCTCGTGCGCCTCATGCGGCTGTTCCCGGACGCGGAGTTCGCGCCCGCGGCGCGCGCGGCGCTGGCGCGGAGCTTCACGGAGGCCGGCGTGCTGGCCGAGGTCGCCTACCTGCGCGGCGCGGGCCGGGTGTCCTTCGAGCGGCCCTACGGCCTTGCCTGGCTGCTGCAACTCGCGGCCGAATTGCGCGACTGGGATGACCGCGACGCGCAGCAGTGGTCGCAGTGGGTGGTGCCGCTCGAGTCGGAAGCGGCCGCGCGCATCAGCGACTGGCTGCCGAAGCTGCGCTACCCGATCCGGATCGGCGAGCATGCGCAGACGGCTTTCGCGCTGGGGCTGGTCAGGGACTGGGCCGTGATTGCCGGCGACGACGCGATGCGTGGGCTCGTCGACAAGCGGGCGCGCTTCTACCATGCGACCGACGTCGACTGCCCGATGGCCTATGAGCCTGGTGGGCAGGATTTCCTGTCACCCTGCCTGGCCGAGGCGGACCTGATGCGCCGGCTGATGCTCCCCGGCGAGTTTGCCGCATGGCTGGGGCGCTTCCTGCCCGGCATCCCGCGGGACGGCGACCCGCGCTGGCTGGAGCCGGCGATCGTCACCGACCGCGCCGATCCCAAGCTCGCACACATCGACGGCCTGAACCTGAGCCGGGCCTGGATGCTGCGAGGCATTGCGCATGGCCTGCCGCTGCGCGACCGTCGGAGGCTCGCGTTGCTGGCCAGCGCCGATCGCCACGCCGCGGCGGCGCTGCCCGCCGTGACCGGCGAGCACTACGAGGGCGGGCACTGGCTCGGCAGCTTCGCTGTCTACCTGCTGGGCGGCAGCGGCCGCTGAAACAAAAACGGCCCCTCGCGGGGCCGCTACTGATTGCGCCGTGGCGCCCGTTACTTGAAGTCGATCCGCCGCATGGACTTCTCGCCCCAGAAGTCCCTCAGCTGTTCGTAGCCTTCGACAATCTTGTCCTGCTTGGCCTCGTCGAGGCGTGCACGCAGGTCGGCCATGAACTTCTTGTAAAGCTCCGGGTTGGGGTCGCCGACAGCGGCGCTGGGCTGCTTGATCACGAGCATCATGTTGAAGTCGCGCGTCGCCGCGTTCTGGTCGACGTAGATGCCGCACTCCATGATCGTGCCGTGTTTCTTGCCGATTTCGCAGGCAGACCACCAGGTCTGTTTGAGCCCCTCGAGATAGTCGTCGATGCGATTCGGGTTCACGCGGACCATCGTGACGTTCCAGACCTCCTTCGAGGGCGTGTAGTCCTTGAAGACCTCGAAGGCTTGCGCGGAACCGGCAAGCGCGAGCGCGGCCGCGGCGGCCGTCAGTAAAGTCCCTTTCATGGCTTCTCCCGTGATAGCAATGGGCTCAGGGCCCGTGACGTTCTTCGTAGAACGCCGTGCCGGACCGGCACGGCGCCCCCAGCACCATAGACTCGCGACGAGGGACAGTCAAAAAGGGCGAAGCGGTGTTCAGTCGTCGAGAAAGCCAAGCGCCATCGCGAGCATCGCGCGCAGCCCGACGCCGAGGCTGCGTTCATCGACGTAGAAGTAGTCCGAGTGATTGCTGGGAGCATTCATGAGGTCCTGGTCCGGCGGCGTGCCGCCGACGATCACGTACAGGCTCGGCACGCGGAGCGCAAAGAAGGCGTAGTCCTCGGCGCCGGTGCGCAGGCCGGTCGGGCGCACCGCGGCATCGCCCAGCGCGGCCTGGAGTTTTGGCAGCATGCGCTGGGTCAGACGCGGGTCGTTTTCCGTGACCGGGTTGCTGCCGGGCTCGACGACAAAGTTCGCGGTCGCGCCGTTCGCCTCCGCGACGTTCTCGACGATGCGGCGGATGCGCTCGTGGACCTGCTGGCGGACTTCCGGGTTGAAGGTGCGGATCGTGCCCAGCATCTCGACTTCATCGGGGATGATGTTGTGGCGCACGCCGCCATTGATTGCGCCGACGGTGACCACGGCCGGGATCTCGGTGATGTCGGTCTGGCGGCTGACGACGGTCTGCAGCGAGTTGACGATCTGTGCCGCCGTCACGATCGGGTCCACGCCGACCCACGGCGACGAGCCGTGCGCCTGGCGTCCCTGGACCCGGATCCGGAAGAAGTCGGAGGCGGCGAGCAGGGCCCCGGGGCGCACGCCGACGGTGCCCGCGTGCATCACCGACATGACGTGCAGCGCAAACCCGGCCTCCGGCTTCGCAATGTCGAAAAGTCCTTCCTTCAGCATCAGCGGTGCGCCGCCTTCCTCGCCCTCGGGGGCCCCTTCCTCGGCAGGCTGGAACACGAACATCACTGTGCCGCGCAACTGCTCGCGCATGCCGGCGAGCACCTCGGCGGCGCCCATCAGGATCGCCGTGTGTGCGTCGTGCGCGCAGGCGTGCATGACGCCGACCGTCTGGCCGCGATACTCGGTGGTCACCGTCGAGCGGAAGGGCACGTCGGTCTTCTCGGTGACCGGCAGCGCGTCCATGTCGGCACGCAGCATGATCACCGGACCCGGCCTGGCGCCGCGGAGGATCCCGACGACGCCGGTGTGCGCGATGCCGGTCTTCACCTCGAGTCCCAGCGCACGCAGGTGCTCCGCGACTTTGGCAGAAGTCCGGAACTCCCGGTTGCCAAGCTCGGGGTGCCGGTGGAAGTCGCGGCGCCACTCGATGACTTTCGGCTCGACCGCGGCGATGGCTGGCTCGATGCCCGCGAGCGGCGACGCTGCCCTGGCGCTGGCGGCCAGCAACAGGCAGGCAAACGGGAAAAGACGCTGGATCAGGAGGCGCATGGGCAGGGTTCCTTACTGGCTCGATATGGAAGCCGCCGTATCGCCGGGACGCCGCCGCAGCCGGATCCGGTAGAACAGGAGCCAGAAGCCGCTGATCGACAGCACCAGCGCGACGGCCGAGGCGGTCACGAGCAGCGGGTGGTTGAAGTCCACGCGCTCCTTGTAGTCCATGATGTGCAGCATCCAGAAGAAGTCGTAGAGCCGCCAGATGTCGTTGCGCCGCGCGGTGATGCGCCCGTTGACCGGGGACACGTAGATCGAGGTCTTGCTGGCGTCGTCGAACTCGACGCGCCAGACGGGCAGCGCGCCACGGTACTCGCTGGACTTCGATTCCTGCCAGTGGGCCGCGACGACCGAGCCCTCGCCGGTGAAGTCGCGGGCTGCGACTTCCCCCGCAGTCGCCGCGTCGATGCCGTCGACGATGCTCCCGCCCACGGCGTCCAGCAACAGCGCCGGCGCACCGATACGCTCGACCTCGACGTACAGGCGGTCCAGCACGCGGATCGTCCGGAAGCCGCTGGCTCCCTCAATTGCCGCGAGCCGCTCGACGAGGGCGGGCGACACTTCACCGGCCGCGATCTCGCGCGGCTGCACGGCGGCCGAGCGTGTCTCGCCGCGCACGAGCTCGATCGGGAAGGCGCTCATGACCAGGCCGCCGGCGACCCACAGCACGACCTGGATGCCGACGACGAGGCCGATCCACTTGTGGACCTGGGTCAGGGCAACGGGCAGGCGCATCTGCAAGTCCTCGTGACAGGGGATGCGCGAGTCTAACCGAGCGTGCGGGGCCTGCCGGGGCCCGGCACCATGGGCGGCCGGCCGGGCGCAGGCTGGTTGAGGCCTTCTGGACGCTGCGCTATCATGCGCGCCGGTCGGGGGCCTGGCGCAGGCCACCGTGCCCGGAGCAGCGAGGCCCGGACGCGGTCCCCCGGAACCGGATGGTCGATCAGGAAGGCCCCCTCGCGGGGCCTTTTTGCTGACCGGCCGGGCAGCCTGGCAGGCGCCCGGGGTGCGGTCCGGCGGTGTCCGGGCCGGCCCGGAAGAAAGAGAAATGGGCCGCGTGCCCATTTTTTGTTTGCGGGGCAGGTGGAGGCTGCGTGAGGAACAGGTTGTTCGGCCTGCTGGAGCCGGTCGTCAACGGGCTCGGATACGAGCTCGTCGAGATCGAGTTCAGCCCGGCCGGCCGGCGCGCGCTGGTCCGTCTCTACATAGACCGGACCGATGGCGAGCCGGTGCAGCTGGACGACTGCGAGCGGGCGAGCCGCGCGGTCGGTGAGGCGCTGGATGCGGCTGACCCGATCGGGCGCGAGTACCAGCTCGAGGTGTCCTCGCCGGGATTCGACCGGCCGCTCCGGACGGCGGAGCACTTCGCGCGCTTCGCCGGCAGCGAAGCGCGGGTCGAACTCAGCGAGCCGCTGGAGGGCCGCAGGCGGTTCCGGGGCCGGCTGCTGGCCGTCGAGGACGGCGCGGTGGTGATCGAAGTGGACGGGCAGCGCTGGGCGCTGCCACTGGCGTCAATCAGCAAGGCGCGGCTCGTGGGCTGACCCGGGCCGCATGGTCGAGGCGAGAGAGACGGAAGCATGAACAAGCAGATTCTCGAGGTCGTCGAGGCGGTCTCCAACGAGAAGGGCGTCGCGCGCGAGATCATCTTCGACGCGCTGGAGGCGGCACTCGCCTCCGCGACGCGGCGCAAGCACGGCGACGACATCGACGTGCGGGTCGCGATCGACCGCAAGACTGGCGCCTACGAGACGTTCCGGCGCTGGAAGGTGTTCGCGGACGACTCGACCGAGCTCGAGTTCCCGGAGCGCGAGCTGCGCCTGGACGATGCGCGCGACATGGACCCGAAGGCGGAAGTCGACGGTTACGTCGAGGAACCGATGGACTCGGTCGCCTTCGGGCGCATCGCGGCGCAGACCGCGAAGCAGGTCATCGTCCAGAAGGTCCGCGAGGCCGAGCGCGCGCAGGTCGTCGCCGAGTACAAGGACCGCGCCGGCTCGCTGGTCTCGGGCATCGTCAAGCGCGTTGATCGGCACGGCGTCTACGTCGACCTCGGCGGCAACGCCGAGGGCTTCGTGCCGCGCGAGCACATGATTCCGCGCGAGATCGTGCGGCCGCAGGACCGGCTGAAGGCGCTGCTGCGCGAGGTCCGGTCCGAGATCCGCGGCCCGCAATTGTTCCTGTCGCGGACGTCCCCGGACTTCCTGATCGAGCTGTTCAAGCTCGAGGTGCCCGAGGTCGGACAGGGGCTGATCCAGATCCTCGGTGCGGCCCGCGACCCGGGCGCGCGCGCGAAGATCGCGGTCAAGAGCCTCGACCCGCGCATCGACCCGGTCGGCGCCTGCGTCGGCATGCGAGGCTCGCGCGTGCAGGCGGTCTCGAACGAGATCGCCGGCGAGCGAGTCGACATCATCCCGTGGGTGGACAACCCGGCGCAGTTCGTCATCAACGCGATGCAGCCCGCCGAGGTCACGTCGATCGTGATGGACGAGGACAGCCATGCGATGGACATCGCGGTGACCGAGGACCGGCTGTCGCAGGCGATCGGCCGCGGCGGCCAGAACGTGCGGCTGGCCAGCGAACTGACCGGCTGGCGGCTCAACGTCATGTCCGAGCAGCAGGCCGCCGAGCGCAGCGAGGAAGAATCCAAGGAATTGCGGGAGATGTTCATGCGCCAGCTCGACGTCGACGAGGACGTCGCGAGCGTGCTGGTGCAGGAAGGATTCTCGACGATCGAGGAAGTCGCCTACGTCCCGACGTCCGAGCTGGTCGGCATTGAGGAGTTCGACGAGGAGATCGTCGAGGAACTGCGAAACCGCGCGCGCGACGTGCTGCTGACCCAGGCGATCGCGAGCGAGGAGAAGATCGACGAGGCCGAGCCGGCGGATGACTTGCTGGCCGTCGAGGGCATGAACAAGGAGCTGGCCTACGAGCTGGCCGCGCGGGGCATCCGGACCCGCGACGACCTGGCCGAGCAGTCGACTGACGAGCTCGAGGAAGTGCCCGGGCTGGACCCGGAGAAGGCGGGCCAGCTGATCATGGCAGCGCGCGCGCACTGGTTTGAAGAGGCCGACCAGGCCTGAGGCCGGGCCAGAGGTAACGACAGATGTCCGACGTCACGGTCGAGCAGTTCGCAGAGGTCCTGAAGGTGCCGGTCGACCGGCTGCTCACGCAGCTGGAAGAGGCGGGCATCAAGGTCAAGGGGCCGAAGGACCACATCAGCGAGGAGGCGAAGCACGAGCTGCTGACGCACCTGCGCAAGGCCCATGGCAAGGACGAGGATGGCGGTGCGCCGCGGAAGATCACGCTCAGGCGCAAGGCGCAGAGCGAAATCAAGGTCGCGGCGCCGCAGGGCAAGGCGCGCATGGTCAGTGTCGAGGTCCGCCGCCGGCGCACCTACATCAAGCGCGACGTGCTCGAGGAGCAGGCGCGCGTCGCGCAGGAAGAGCTCGACCGCCAGCGCGAGGCCGAGGACGCGGAGCGCAAGGCCGCGGAGGAACAGCAGCGCCGCGTGCTCGAGGTGCGTGAGCAGCAGCGGCGAGAGCGCGAGGAGCAGGAGCGCCGCACGGCCGAGGAGGCGACGCGGCGCCAGGCCGAGGAGCAGGCGCGTCGTGATGCCGAGCAGCGCGCGCGCGACCAGGCCGAGCGTGAGCGCCGGGCGCGCGAGGAAAAGGCGCGCAAGACGGGCGACGACAAGAGCACTCGCTACGGCCGCCAGGAACTGCACATCTCCGGCGGGTTGTCGGCTCGCCACAAGAGGGGGCGTGTCCGCACCGAGTCGCGGCGCCGCGCTGCTTCCGTGCAGCTTGACCGCAAGCACGGCTTCGAATTGCCGACCGCGCCGGTGCAGCGGGAAGTCACCATCGGCGAGACGATCACCGTCGCCGAGCTGGCCCAGCGCATGGCGGTCAAGGCCAACGAGGTCATCAAGGCGATGCTGAACATGGGCGTGATCGCGACGATCAACCAGCCCATCGACCAGGACACGGCGGTGCTGGTCATCGAGGAGATGGGCCACGTCGCAAAGGTGCTGAAGGCCGACCAGGTCGAGGAGGAGCTGCAGGCCGGGCTGGAGGCCGCCGGCGACGAGGTGACCCGCCCGCCGGTCGTGACGATCATGGGCCACGTCGACCACGGCAAGACGTCGCTGCTGGACTACATCCGCCGCACCAAGGTCGCCGCCGGCGAGGCGGGCGGCATCACGCAGCACATCGGCGCCTACCATGTCGAGACGCCGAAGGGCGTCGTGACCTTCCTGGACACGCCGGGCCACGCCGCGTTCACGGCGATGCGCGCGCGCGGCGCCGAGGTGACCGACATCGTGATCCTGGTCGTCGCGGCCGACGACGGCGTGATGCCGCAGACGAAGGAAGCCATCCAGCACGCCAAGGCGGCCAGCGTGCCGATCGTCGTCGCAGTCAACAAGATCGACAAGAGCGACGCGGACCCGGAGCGGGTCCGCAACGAGCTCTCCCAGGAAGGGGTGATCCCCGAGGAATGGGGCGGCGAGAACATCTTCGTGCATGTCTCGGCGAAGACCGGCGACGGCATCGACAAGCTGCTGGAGTCCGTGCTGCTGCAGGCCGAGGTGCTGGAGCTGACGGCAGTCGTCGACGCGCCCGCGATCGGCGTCGTGCTTGAAGCCAGCGTCGAGCGCGGCCGCGGCGCCGTCGCGACCGTGCTGGTCAAGCGCGGCACGCTGAAGGTCGGCGATTCGATACTGGCCGGCGAGCAGTTCGGCCGCGTCCGAGCCCTGTTTGACGAGCTGGGCCGCGACACGGAAAGCGCCGGCCCGTCGATCCCGGTGCAGATGCTGGGCCTGTCGAGCCCGCCGAATGCCGGCGACGAGCTGCTGGTCGTCGAGAACGAGCGCAAGGCCCGTGAGGTCGCGCTGTACCGGCAGGGCAAGTTCCGCGACGTGCGGCTGGCGCGCCAGGCCACGCAGAAGACCGAGGATGTCTTCTCGCAGATGGGCGAGGAGGGTCCTGGCACCGTCAACCTGCTGATCAAGTCGGACGTGCAGGGCTCGGCCGAGGCGCTGCGCGACGCACTGACCAAGCTGTCCACCGACGAGGTCGCGGTCAAGGTGATCTCGAGCAATGTCGGCGGCATCACCGAGTCGGACGTAATGCTGGCGATTGCGTCCCGTGCCCGCATCATCGCCTTTAACGTGCGCGCCGACGCGAGCGCGCGGACGGCCCTGCGCGAGCAGAACATCGAGGTCCGCTACTACAGCGTGATCTACGAGGCGATCGACGACATCAAGGCGGCGCTGACCGGCATGCTGGCGCCGGAGGTCAAGGAGCAGATCGTCGGCCTGGCAGAGGTCCGCGAGGTGTTCCGCTCCAGCAAGTTCGGCACCGTGGCCGGCTGCCTCGTCGTCGACGGCTACGTCCGGCGCAACAACCCGATCCGGGTGCTGCGCGACAATGTCGTGATCTTCGAGGGCGAGCTCGAGTCGCTGAAGCGCTTCAAGGACGACGCCGGCGAGGTCCGCGCGGGCACCGAGTGCGGCATCGGCGTCAAGGGCTACAACGACGTCAAGGTCGGCGACCAGATCGAGTGCTTCGAGCGCGTCGAGGTCGCGCGCCAGCTCTGAGCGCGCCATGCCGAAGGAATACCCGAGGGCGCGCCGGATCGAGGAGCAGCTGAAGCGGCTGCTGTCCGAGCTGATCCGCCGCGAGGTCAAGGATCCGCGGGTCGGGCTGGTGACTGTCACGGCCGTCGAGGTGTCCCGCGACCTCGGCCACGCGCGGGTGTTCTTCACGCCCTTTGCCGGGGTCGGCGACGCAGCGGCGTCGCTCGAAGCGCTCAGGCACGCGGCCGGCTTTCTGCGACGCGAGGTCGGCCATGCGCTGCGGCTGCGCGTCGCGCCCGAACTCGACTTCCGGCTCGACGAGTCGGTGGAGCATGGCGCGCGCCTGTCGGCGCTGATCCATGACGCGGTTGCCAGCGACCGGCGCCGGGCGGGCGGCGACGAGCCGGAATCGGAGTGAGCGAGGCCAGCGCGCCGCCGCGGCCGGCTGCCGGCTGGCGCGACGTCGACGGCATCCTGCTGCTCGACAAGCCCGAGGGACTCAGCTCCAACGCAGCGCTGCAGCGCGTCCGGCGCCTGTACCGCGCCCGCAAGGCCGGCCACACGGGGAGCCTGGATCCACTGGCGAGCGGCCTGCTGCCGGTCTGCTTCGGCCAGGCGACCAAGATCAGCGGCATGCTGCTGGACGCGGACAAGACCTACCGCGCGACCGCCGTGCTCGGGATCCGGACGACCACCGGCGACGCCGAGGGCGAGGTCATCGAGCACCTGCCGGTGCCGGCGCTGGATCCGGCCCGGGTCCAGGCGGTCATGGACGGATTCCTTTCCGGCTATGAGCAAGTGCCTCCGATGTACTCGGCGCTGAAGCACGAGGGGCAGCGGCTGTACCGCCTGGCCCGCCAGGGCCTCGAGGTCGAGCGGCGCCCCCGCCCGGCCCCGATCCGGCGCCTGGCCCTCCAGGAGCTTGCCGGCGACCGCCTCGCCTTCGAGGTGGACTGCGGCAAGGGCACCTATGTCCGCACGCTGGTCGAGGACCTGGCCCGTGCGCTAGGAACGACCGCCCATGTCGGCAGCCTGCGCCGGTTGCGCCTGGGGTCTTTCGGTGCCGAGTCCATGCAGGCGCTGGCGGACCTGGAACAAGCGGCCGAGGGATCGGCCGCAGGGCTGGAATCAAGATTGCTGCCGGTCGACGCGGCCCTGGCCGGACTGCCGGAGGTCCGCCTGGGAGCGGCCGAACAGGCCTGTGTGCTGCAGGGTCAGGCCGTATTCGCGGCCGGCCCCGGTGGCCGGCGCGTGCGCATGTACGGGCCCGAGGGACGGTTTCTGGGGGTCGGGCGCATGACGCCTGAGGGCCAGCGGCTCGCGCCGGAGCGCCTGATGGTGCGGCTGCCGGCCGGGAACGGGATTTCGGCTTGAGGCAGCCTGCCCCGGCGGGTAGAATGCGCCGCTTGCTTAAAGGCTTAAGTGACTGGTTTTGAAGGAAGGTCGTACCTCGATGCCATTGAACAGCGCGCAAAAGACGGAAGTTGTCCAGAAATTCCGTCGCGCTCCCACGGACACCGGCTCACCGGAAGTGCAGATTGCCCTCCTGTCGGAGCGCATCAACGGGTTGACCGAGCATTTCGCGAACCACAAGAGCGACCATGCCTCGCGGCGGGGCCTGCTCAAGATGGTCGCGCAGCGCCGGCGCCTGCTGGATTACCTGAAGGCCAACGCTCCGGACCGCTACACGAAGGTCGTCGCGGACCTCGGCCTGCGCCGCTGACGCACAGCGGCCGCCGCTTGCCCGCATCCAGGCGCGGGCAGTCGTCATTCATCCAGCGCATTTACCAGAAGGAATCCGCGTGAGCGTTTCCAAGCAGACTTTCAGTTACGGCGACCACACCGTCACGCTCGAGACCGGGCGCATGGCCCGGCAGGCCGACGGCGCCGTGCTCGTTACGATGTCCGACACCGTGGTGCTGGTCACCGCGGTCGGGCGCAGGCAGGCGGTCGAAGGCCGTGACTTCTTCCCGCTGACCGTCAACTACGTCGAGAAGACCTACGCCGCGGGCAAGATCCCCGGCGGATTCTTCAAGCGCGAAGGCCGGCCCTCCGAGAAGGAAGTGCTGACCTCGCGGCTGATCGACCGGCCGATCCGCCCGCTGTTCCCGGACGGCTTCAACAACGAAGTGCAGGTCATCGCGACCGTACTGTCGGTCAACCCCGAGGTCGACCCGGACATCGCGTCGCTGCTCGGCGCCTCTGCGGCGCTGGCCATCTCCGGCCTGCCGTTCCAGGGGCCGATCGCAGCGGCCCGCGTCGGCTTCAAGGACGGCAAGTACCTGCTGAACCCGACCGCCAGCCAGGTCAAGGCCGAGTCGGACCTCGACCTCGTCGTGGCCGGCACCCGCGAGGCGGTGCTGATGGTCGAGTCCGAGGCGAACTGCCTGACCGAGGAAGCGATGCTCGGTGCCGTGCTGTTCGGCCACCAGCAGATGCAGGTCGCGATCGACGCGATCAACAAGCTGGCGGCCGAGGCCGGCAAGCCGCGCTGGGACTGGAAGGCGCCGGAGGCCAAGGAGGCCCTCAAGTCCGCCGTGGCCGCGCAGGCCGGCGCCGGCATCGCCGAGGCCTACAGCATCGTCGAGAAGCAGGCCCGCGTGGCCCGCCTCGAGGAGGTGCGCAGCGCGACGATCGCCGCGCTGGCGGAGGGCGACGCGCCGCAGTACACGAAGGACCAGGTCTCCTCGGAGCTGTTCTCGCTCGAATACAAGCTCGTCCGCGAGCGCATCCTGGACGGCAAGCCCCGCATCGACGGCCGCGACACGAAGACCGTGCGCCCGATCGGCGTCGAGGTCCGCGTGCTGCCGCGCACCCACGGTTCTGCGTTGTTCACGCGCGGCGAGACGCAGGCGATGGTCGCGACGACGCTGGGCACCGGCCGCGACGCGCAGATCATCGACGCGCTGGCCGGCGAGCGTCGCGAGCCGTTCATGCTGCACTACAACTTCCCGCCGTTCTCGGTCGGCGAGACCGGCTTCCTGGGCTCGCCGAAGCGCCGCGAAATCGGCCATGGCAACCTGGCGCGCCGCGGCATTGCGGCGGTGATGCCGAACATGGAGGAGTTCCCGTACGTGCTGCGGGTCGTGTCCGAGGTGCTGGAGTCGAACGGCTCGAGCTCGATGGCGTCGGTCTGCGGCACGAGCCTGTCGCTGATGGACGCCGGCGTGCCGATCAAGGCGCCGGTAGCCGGTGTCGCGATGGGCCTGGTCAAGGAAGGCGACCGCTACGCCGTGCTGACGGACATCCTCGGTGACGAGGACCACCTCGGCGACATGGACTTCAAGGTCGCCGGCACCGCCGACGGCGTCACGGCGCTGCAGATGGACATCAAGATCAACGGCATCACGGCCGAGATCATGAAGGTCGCGCTCGAGCAGGCACGTGCCGGCCGTCTGCACATCCTCGGCGAGATGAACAAGGTGCTGGGCAAGCCGCGCCCGGAGATGTCCGAGTGGGCGCCGACCATCGTGACGATCAAGATCGACCCGGAGAAGATCCGCGACGTGATCGGCAAGGGTGGCGCCGTGATCCGGCAGATCACCGAGGAGACCGGCACGACCATCGACATCGAGAACGACGGCACGGTCAAGATCGCGTCGGTGGACCAGGCCTCGAGCCGCGAGGCGCTGCGCCGGATCGAGCTGATCACCGCTGACGTCGAGGTTGGCCGCGTCTACCAGGGCAAGGTCGTGCGCTTGATGGACTTCGGCGCCTTCGTGTCGATCCTGCCGGGCCGCGACGGCCTCGTGCACATCTCGCAGATCTCGGACGAACGCGTCGAGCGCGTCAGCGACAAGCTCAAGGAAGGCGACGTCGTCCGGGTCAAGGTGCTGGAAGTCGACCGCCAGGGACGCGTCCGGCTGTCGATGCGCGGGGTCGAATAGTCCCGCACCGGGCCCTGTCGCTCAGTCCCCTGCCGCGCGGCCCGGATCTCCGGGCCGCATTGCTTTCA
>JBFGAO010000006.1:0-13775 GCA_041568095.1 Steroidobacteraceae bacterium
ACCTGTGGCAGATCGAGACCGAGCTCCGCCAGCGCGGCATCGAGATCCCGTTCCCGCAGCGCGACCTGCACGTCCGCTCCGGCACGCTGCGCATCGAGCGGGCCGGCGACCGCCGCGGCGAGCCGGCGTGAGCGAGGGCGAGATCCTCTGCTGGAAATGCGGGGCCTCGCTGGCCGCGCTGTCGCTGCCCTTCGGTCGCCGCGACGAATGCCCGGCCTGCCGCGCCGAGTTGCACGTCTGCCGCATGTGTCGCTTCTACGACACGCGCAAGGCGCGTAGCTGCGCGGAGCCGGTCGCCGAGGAGGTCACCGACAAGACGCGCTCCAATTTCTGTGGCTACTTCCAGGCGGCGGCCGGGGCCTGGCAACCACACAGCGGCGACGCGGACCAGGCCCGCGCGGCGCTGGAGGCCCTGTTCGGGCCGCGCAAGTGAACTGCGACGGGATCGGGGTTCCCAGCGCGGCCCATATGGGCCACAATCCGCGTCCCCGACCCTCTCCCGCAGGTACGCACAGGATGTCATCGACCCCCGCCACTGGCAGGCCGCCGCTGAACTGGTCGCGCGTGCTGATGTTCACGCTGACGCTGGCCGTCGCGCTGGTCGTCGTCCCCTGGTACGGCTTCACGCAGGGCTACAGCGCCGCCGCCTGGGTCTGGTTCGGCGTGCTGCTGTACGCGAACGGGCTTGCGATCACCGGCGGCTACCACCGGCTGTGGTCCCACCGTACCTACGACGCGCACTGGTCGCTGCGCCTCGTCTACATGGTGCTGGGCTCGATGGCGCTGCAGAACAGCGTGCTGGTCTGGGCCTCGAACCACCGCGACCACCACCAGAACGTCGACGACAACGACCGCGACCCCTACTCGGCCGGCCGCGGCCTGTGGTTCTCGCACATCGGCTGGATGCTGCGCTCCTACCCGAGCTCCGCGACCGATTTCTCCAACGTCCGCGACCTGCAGCGCGACCCGATCGTCGCGTTCCAGCACCGCTGGTACCTGCCGCTGGCGCTGGGCCTCAACGTCGGCGTGCCGCTGGCGCTGGGCTGGCTCCATGGCGACCTGTGGGGCGTGTTCCTGCTGGCCGGCGTGCTGCGCCTGGTCGTCAGCCACCACCTGACCTTCCTGATCAACTCGCTGGCCCATTACTGGGGCCGGCAGCCGTATACGGACGAGAACAGCGCCCGCGACAACTGGCTGCTCGCCTACCTGACCTACGGCGAGGGCTACCACAACTTCCACCACCTGTTCGCGCACGACTACCGCAACGGCATCCGCTGGTGGCACTGGGACCCGAGCAAGTGGCTCATCTGCGCGCTGTCCTGGGTCGGCGTGACGCGCAAGCTGAAGCGGACGCCTGACGTCGTGATCCAGCGCGCCCGGCTGTCCATGCAGTTCCGTCGCGTGCAGGCCCGGCTCGAGCGCCGCGTCGCAGCACTGCCACACGTGGACATCGAGCGGCTGCGCGAGCGCCTGGGCCAGGAATACGACGAGTTCGTCGCGACGCTCGCGAAGTGGTCGAACCTGACCGATGCCTGGTACAAGCAGACTCGCGAGCAGCTCGTGCAGCGCTGGGAAGAAGCCGATTTCCGCGCCGAGACCCGCGAGATCCTGCGCCGCCTGCGGAGCCAGCACCGGCGCCTGGAATTGCTGGGAGCCCAGCTCGCCTGAGGGCCGGCGGCACGCCGCGCGGCATGGAGGCCTGATGCCCGCCTGGATCCGGGCGCTTTCGGTCACCGCGTTGTCCGCGCTGGCCGCCGCCTGCGGCGGCGGCGGCGGCGGCAGCGGCGGCCCCTTCACCGGCGACCCCTGCTCGGCCGCGAACCAGAAGCAGTTCGTGCTGGACGCGACCCGGGAGTGGTACCTGTTCCCGGAGCTGCTGCCGGCGAGTGTCAGTACCGGCGACTTTCCTGACGCGCAGGCGCTGCTGGACGCACTGACCGCGACGGCCCGCGCCCAGGGCAAGGACCGCTTCTTCAGCTTCATGACGACGCCGGCCGCAGACAGCTCCTTCCTGCTGGAAGGGCAGTTCATCGGCTTCGGCTTCCGCACGCGGATCAGCGGCAACCGGCTGTTCATCACCGACGCGTTCGAGTCCAGCCCGGCCTCCGAGGCCGGCCTGCGCCGCGGCTCGGAGATCACCGCGATCGACTCGGGCAGCGGCTTCGTCGCGACCGCGACCGTGCTTGCGAACGACCCGACGCTGTCGCAGGCTTTCGGGCCGGCGACCGAGGGCGTGCAGCGCGGCCTGCGCTTCGTGCAGCCCTCGGGCCAGCAGCTCGAGGCGACGCTGACCAAGCGCATCGTCACGACGCGCCCCGTCCCGCTGGTGGGCGGCACGGCCGTGCTCGACATGCCCGGCAACCCGTCGGTCAAGGTCGCCTACGTGAACCTGCGGACCTTCATCTCGACCGCCGAGCAGCCACTGCGCGACGCCTACGCGCAGTTCCGCGCCCAGGGCATCCAGAACTTCATCTTCGACGTCCGCTACAACGGCGGCGGACTGGTCAGCGTCGCGGACCTGGTCGGCGACCTGCACGGCCGCAACCGCACCGCGAACGACGTCTGGTCCGCCGTGCGCTTCCGTGCCAGCAAGGCCTCGAACGACACGGTCCGGCGCTTCCAGGCCCAGCCGCAGTCGGTCGCGCCGGTACGCGTCGCGTTCATCACGACCGGCGCCAGCGCCTCGGCCAGCGAACTGGTCGTCAACTCGCTGAAGCCCTGGGCCGAGGTCGCGATCGTCGGCGCTGACACCTTCGGCAAGCCGGTGGGCCAGTCGGCCTTCGACCTGAGCGGCTGCAGCGTCAGGCTGCGCCTCGTCACGTTCAGGATCACGAACTCGCTGAACGAGGGCGACTACTTCAACGGCCTGGCCGGCACCCTGCCCTTCGCCTGCGCCGCCGGCGACGACCTGCAGCGCGCCCCGGGCGACAGCCAGGAGGCCTCGACGGCCGCCGCGCTGCACTGGCTGTCCACCGGCGCCTGCAGCCAGGTCATGTCGGCCCCCGGGGCCGGCCAGCAGAAGGCGGCCACGTCGTTCCGCCTGCCGGTGCCGGCCGCGCCGACGCCGGCCCAGATCTGGCTGCCCGGGCTGTACTGAGGGCGGGACCCTGACGGCGCTGTGCGCCAGTTCTCTCGCCCGGCAACCCCCGAATCGCTACTCTTGGGCTTCGCTCAGCTGGAGGATCACTGCCATGGCGCTCTGGAAGGACATCGTGACCAAGGAAAATGACACGGCCGAGGCTGCTGCCCCGGCTTCGCCCGCTCCGGCCCGGCCCCGGCCGGAACCGGTCCAGTCCTCCCCACCGCCGGCGCAGCCGGCGTCGTCGGCGCCGTCCCCGGCCCCGGGCAGCCGCCGCGACCTGAAGGAATCGATCATCGCGACCGGCCTGACCTTCGAGGGCAAGATCGAGGGCTCCGGCCACGTCCGGATCTCGGGCCGCTTCAAGGGCGACGTGCACGTGGACGGCACGCTGACCGTCGAGGGCGGCGCGCACCTGGCGGGCTCGGTCCGCGCCGGCTCGGTGA
This sequence comes from Steroidobacteraceae bacterium, assembly GCA_041568095.1. GTDB lineage: Bacteria > Pseudomonadota > Gammaproteobacteria > Steroidobacterales > Steroidobacteraceae > SCUD01. The sequence goes on from JBFGAO010000006.1 coordinate 3,526, forward strand.
TCGTCGCCGGCGAGATCGAGGGCAACATCGAGAGCGCCAACTCCGTGGACCTGCAGCAGTCGGGCGTCATCAACGGCGACGTCAACGCGGGCAAGCTGACTGTCGCCGGCGGCGCGCGGATGCGCGGCCGCGCCGAGTTCGGCTGGAACGAGTCGGGCGCGGTCAAGACGACAACCAACCGGGGCTGACGCCAGCGAGGGAAGCGCGATGGACCGCCGGGCCGCAGCGGCCGGAAAGACGAGGACCTGCCCGCACTGCCGGGCGACGATCCTCGAAAGCGCGGCGGTCTGCCCCGGCTGCCGGCATCACCTGCGCTTCGAGGCTCGCCGCGACGGCCAGAACGGGCCCGCCGGGCAGCTGGCGCTGCGCGTCGCCGGGCAGTTCTTCCGACGGCCCGACGAAGGCCCCGGCGAGTACTCGGTGATCGTCGTGATCCGCGACGGCGCAGGCAACGAGATCGCGCGCAAGGTCGTCGGCGTTGGCGGCCTCGCGCCCGGCGACGAGCGCTCGGTGGACCTCAGTGTCGAGGTCTCGCGGCCGGGTCAGGGATAATCGACGGCCAGCACACTTGGTGCCGCGCCGTCCAGCGGCACGGGCCAGGAAATGCCGGGCCAGCGCAGCTCCAGCATCCGCTCGGCCGGGCAGTAGGCGGCCGTGTACAGCGTGCCGAAGCCGCGGCCGTAAGCCAGCGAGTACACCGGCGGGCGCAGGAAGGCGCCGATGAACTCCTCGCGCGTCGGCCGACCGCGCGCCAGCTCGTTCAGCAGGAATCGTTCGCGCTCGACTGACGCGGTCGCGGCCGCGTGCGTCGCCCACTCGACCTTCTCCTGGTGGTTCGTCGTGACCGTTGCGCGCGACACCCAGGCGCGGCGGTCGGGCCCGAGGTAGACCGTGGCCCAGTCGCCGGCCGCGTCGAGCAGCGTGACGTTGTAGGCCATGTGGCAGGGCACGCGCTGCAGCACCGCGGTCGCCGTGGCGACGTCTTCGCAGGTCTCCAGCACGTAGCGCAGGATGACCGGCACGCCGAAGCCGTCGCCGACGACACGCCGTCCGCCGAAGGTCAGCGACACCGCGAGCCCGGCGTCGTTGACGCCGTCCAGCAGCCCGGACAGGCAATCGCTCATGCCGAGCACGCGCCGTCCGGTCCAGCCGGTCGCGAGCAGCACGCCATCGAAGGCGCGCGGGCTGTAGTCGTAGTTGCGCACCAGCACCGGCGGGTCGCCCTGCCAGATCGCCTGCGAGCAGGCGGTCAGGTAGGCCGGCGGGCAGTACAGGCTCAGGAAGCGCGCCTCGAGGTCGCCGCCGCCGGCCAGTTCGCAGAGCCGGTGGTAGGTCGGCAGCAATTCCGGCATGTGTTCCTCGAGCGCGCGCAGGCACTCGCGGTAGGTCGGCCGGTCGCGGACGGACTCGCCGAGATACCACTCGCGCTGCGCCGGCCAGTAGCGCCGGAACAGTTGCTGCCACTGCGCGCCGGGTTCGTCCTCCGTGACGAGCTCGAACTGCAGCCTCACGGCGTCACAGGATCTTGAACGAGCGCTCGGCGACCGGCGGCGGCGGCGCGGCCTGCGGCCGCGCGCGGAACATGCCGCGGATCGCATGCACCCAGCGCCGCGCCCGCTCGGTCAGGTCGAAGCCGCGCGTCATCACGCGGCCGCGCGTGACCAGGATGCCAAGGTCGGCGCCCTCGTAGCGGTAGTCGCCGGGCTTCAGGATCCGCAGGAAGAAGGCCTCGCGCTCGGACTCGACCGCGCGCCGGTGGTAGTCGAAGCGGTTGTACTCGACGGTGCCGTCGTCGCGCATCCGGTAGATGCCGGTCTGCGGCGCCTCGCCGAGCACGTCGACGGTGTTCTCGGTGTGCTTGATCACGATCTGCGACCACTTGTCGATGTTCTCGCGCGCGGCCCAGCGCGCGTTCAGGTCGTCTATGTCGAGGTCGAACGGCGCGCCCGAGAACTCGAGCAGGTGGAACAGGAACAGCGGCGCGTCGGCGTGCGCGAATGCGGCGTGGTTGGTCATCGAGCTGGCGCCGGTGATGCGCGGGTTCAATTCGCCGAGGAACAGCTCGTTCGACTTCAGGTCGATCAGGAAGTCGAGCTCGAAGTAGCCGCGGTAGCCCTCCTTGCGCAACTGCTCGCCGAACTTGAAGGTGTAGTCGCGCGCCTTGTTGCGCAATTTCTGCGTGAACGCGTCCGGGAAGATCTCGTTGCCGCACCAGCCGCCGCGGTACGGCGTCAGCTCCTTGAAGCCGACCAGCTCGGTCATCAGCGGGCCGACGATCGTGCCGTTCTTCGTCGTGCAGGCCTCGATCGCGGAGCCGCGGCAGCGGATCCGCTTCATGACCTTGATCTCGCCCTGCCCGATGATTTCGGCGGCGTGGCGCCGGAAGTCCCTCTGGGACCGGATGAAGAAGGTCGTGTGGCCGCTGTCGCCGTAGGCCGACTGCAGCACGAGGTCTCGGCCGAGCCCGGCCTTGTCGGCGACCTGGCACAGCTGCTTCCAGTCGCGGATCACCGCCAGCGCATTCGGCACGCTCGGCACGCCGGCCTTGTTGCCGATCCGGACCGTCTCGATCTTGTTGTCGACGCGGTTGCGCAGCTTCGCCCGCGGGAACCAGACCTGCGCGCCCAGCTCCTTCGCAAGCCGCTCGGTCTGCTCGTCGAACATCAGGAACACGAGCTTCGGCCGTCCTCTGCGCCGGCCGACGAAGTCGATGACGGCCTTGTGCTGCAGCAGGTAGTTGTTGATGTCCTCGATCGACTCGAACTGCGCGTGCGGCATCTCCGGCGGGCAGAACACGTTCGGGTGCCGGCCGTCGTAGCAGTCGATGTAGTTGATGAACTTGAAGTTGCGGACCCACTCGTCGATGCCGAGCAGGTTGAAGTTGGTCGCGCTGACGAAGTAGATCGGCTTCTCGTTCCGGTGGAAGTAGCGGCGGATCTCCGAGATGTTCCTGAGTTTCTTCCTTGCGGCCATGTCAGCTCCCTGTCCTTTTCGTCGCCTTGCGCGCCGCCGCCTCCCGCAGCGCCTCCTCCCGGAACACCCGCAGCCCGAGCTCCGGCTGGTAGCCGTGGATCTCCTTGACGTCCAGCGCCCGAATGAATGCCAGGATCTCGCGCGACACGACCTGGCCCGGCACCAGGATCGGGAAGCCCGGCGGGTACGGGATCACGAACGAGGTCGCGACCAGTTCGCGTCCCCCGTCCATCGCCTTGACCAGCGCCGGGTCGTCGAGCCGGAAGTACTCGCAGCGCGACTCGTCGTAGGCGAGGAAGAACGCCGAGCGGATGTCGCCCTCCGGCGTGCCGGAGCCGTCGCGGGCGCGGAACATGTCGTGGAAGCGGCTGAAATCCGGCAGCGGCGGCAGTTCCTGCATCAGCGACCGGACCCGGTTCTCGAAGGCCTTGCGCTCCATGCCGCCGCCGTCGTCGAGGCGCTCGTCCAGTTCGCGCGCGACCTGCACCAGCACCTCGATCAGGTAGGCAACCGACGAGCGCGTCGTGCCGATGTTGGTCATCAGCAGCACGGTGTTGCGCGAGGTCTTGTTGATCTGGATGCCGTAGCGGTCCATCAGCACCTGGGTCCGGAACGTGTCGCCGTCGTAGCCGGCGCCGCCGACCGCGAGCGTGATCCGCGACGGGTCGAGCGCGAACTCGTCCTCGCTCCAGGCGTCCCAGAACTCGCTCCACGCGCCCTCGTTGTCGAGGTAGGAGTCGACTCCCGACGCGCGGTATTCCTTCGGGATCATGTCGCGGACGTTCAGCACCCGGAAGTACTTGCCGAGCAGCGGGTGAGTGTTGACGGCCTTGCGGATCGCCATCGCCGTCTCGACCTGCTTCTGGCCCATCTCCAGGCCCTCGAGCTCGACCTGCCTGCGCCCGACGTCCAGCGACGCGAGGATCTGGTAGTTCGGCGACGTCGACGTGTGGGTCATGTAGGCCTCGTGGAAGGCCTGCGCGATCTCCCCTTTGAAGTCCTGGTCGCTGACGTGGATCATCGAGCCCTGCCGCAGCGACGTCAGCGTCTTGTGCGTCGACTGGGTCGCGTAGACGCGGACCCGCACCTTGTCCGGGTCCGGCAGCAACTGCATCCCGGGCACCTTCTCCCCGCTCGCCCCCTTCAGCTCCCTCTGCTGCGCCTGCCAGGCCTCACGGTAGGCCGCGCTGCGGTAGCGCTCGCGCAGCGTCACGGCCGCATGCATCGCCGTGCGCAGCCGGTAGATCGGCCCGCAGCGCGCGAACGCGAACCAGGCCTCGTCCCACAGGAACACGAGGTCCGGCTTGATCGCGAGGCACTCCTCCATGACCTTCTCGACGTTGTAGACGATGCCGTCGAAGGTGCAGTTGGTCAGCAGCAGCATCCGGACCCGGTCCAGCTTGCCGGCCGCCTTCAGCTCCAGCAGTCGGTGCTTGATCTCGCTGAGCGGCACGCCGCCGTACATCGACCAGTCGTTCAGCGGGTAGCTGTCCAGGTAGACGACCTGCGCGCCGCTGAGCACGAGCCCGTAGTGGTGCGACTTGTGGCAGTCGCGGTCGACCAGCACGATGTCGCCCGGCCGGACGATCGCCTGCACGACGATCTTGTTGCAGGTCGACGTGCCGTTCGTCGCGAAGTAGGTCCGCTCGGCGCCGAACGCGCGCGCCGCGTACTCCTGCGCGCGCTTCAGCGAGCCGGTCGGCGCCAGCAGCGAGTCGAGCCCGCCCGAGGTCGCCGAGGTCTCGGCGAGGAAGATGTTGATGCCGTAGAACTCCGCCATGTCGCCGATCCAGTGCGACCGGGCGATCGACTTGCCGCGGCTGATCGGCAGCGCGTGGAACACGCCGGTCGGGCGCCGCGAGTACTCCTTCAGCGCGTTGAAGAACGGCGTCTCGTAGCGCGCGTCGACTCCGCGCAGGATGTTCGTGTGCAGTTCCAGGAAGTCGTCCTGGTTGTAGAAAACGCGCCGGCAGCCCTTCAGCCGCTGCCCGGCGACCGTCTCGACGGACTCGTCGGTGACGAGGTAGATGTCCAGTTCCGGCCGCAGCGAGTTCAGCAGCCGGCACAGTTCCTGCTCCCAGGCGTCGGGGTCCAGCGCCTCCGCGTCGGGCGTGCCGATCCGCTTCATGTACCGGCGCAGGAACGGCACGTCATTGCCCGACTTCAGTTCCAGGCCCGGGCGGATCACGACCGCCTGGATGTTGGAATTGAACAGCGCGGCGATCAGCGCGTCCTCGAAGCTCGGCACGAACACCGGCTCGTAGTTGAAGCGGTCGTCGGGCCGCCGGGCACGCCGCAGCGAGCGGCGCTGGGCGTCTTCCTGCGCGCGGGACATCGAGTCGACGATCAGCACCTCGAAGTACGGCGGCGCCCTGGTCCGCTCGTCCGGCTGCTCCTCGAGCAGCTCCTCGTCCCAGGGTGTCACGTCGGCGTCGTCCGAGTCGCGCGGCAGCCGCCGGCGGAAGGAGCCGGACACCAGCGCACGGACGACCAGCGCGACGTTGCGGGCCAGCTCCTGGTGCTCGCCGCGGTCGAGCAGCGCCGCCAGGCTCTGCCAGGCGCCGCGGCCCGGGAAGGCCCAGTAACTCTCGATCGGGCCCAGCGCCGCCATCAGCTCGCGGGCGCGCGCGGCGAACTGGTCACGCGCCGCGGCGTCCTGCGCGCCCGCCAGGCGCGCCGTCACCGACTTCAGCGAGGACCAGCGGTCGTGACGCAGCTGCGAGGCGCTGTAATACTCCGTCAGCGTCCGCCCAGAATTGCGCGCCTGGCCTGGCATTCCTCGCCCTCCTTGCTGTTGCGCCGCCTCACTCCGCGTTGCGCAGGTTCTTCGCGGGCATCTCGAGCGGGCCCAGCGTATCAAGGTACTGCGACGACTCGCCGCCGCGCTCGTAGACGGGCAGTTCGCAGGCCCGGTCGCGGAAGCTCTTCAGCGTCTGCCCGAGCCCGTGCAGGCCGCGCTTGCGCTGGCGCCTGACGAGCTCCAGGTCGATCTCGACCGGGATCGTCTCGTCGCCGCCCCCGGCCTGGTGGATCACGGTGCCGGACGGGTCGATCACGGCAGAGCGACCGAAGCCGCCGGGACCCAGCCCGTTGATGTCGAATACATAGCACTGGAACTGCGCCGCCGCGGCCCGCGCGATCGCTATCTCGACGTCGCGGTCGATCGTGCCGGTCAGCACCGGGTGCAGCAGCACCTCGGCGCCGAGCGCGGTCAGCGAGCGCGTCGTCTCCGGGAACCAGATGTCGTAGCAGATGGACAGCCCGAAACGCCCGACGCCGGGCACGTCGAACACGCAGAAGCGGTCGCCCGCCTCGATCGCGCGCTCGTAAGGCCGGAACGGGAACATCTTCCGGTAGCGCGTGACCACGGTACCGTCCGGTGCGATGACCGGCGAGGTGTTGTAGAGCTTGCCGTCCTCGGTCTGCTCGAAAACCGAGCCCGGAATCAGCCAGATGCCGTGGCGCTTCGCCGCCGCGCGCAGCCTGTCCTCCTCCTCGCCGGGCAGCCGCACGGGATGGTTGTGGACCGGCCCGCACAGGGCCAGCTCGCTGAACATCACCATGTCGACCCAGGGGAAGCGGCCCGCCAGCACGTCAATGCGGTGAAGCACGGCTTCAAGGTTGGAACGGTAGGCCGGAACGTGCATCTGCACGCCCGCAATTGCGAAAGGCACCATCAGGCGAACCCGCTTTATTCTCGCGGAGTCAACGACTTGCGCGGACCCCGCATGATACCGGATGCAGCGACTTGCCGCGTCCGCGCAAGCAATTGTGACATAAGGCGGCGCATGCTTGACCGCCCGGCGCGCCGCGCCTAGCCTCGCGAACGGGACCGACTCCACATAAACCTGCGGGGATCACGACATGCTCCAGCGGCATCTCGCCGAGGCCACGGCCTTTCCCGGGCGCAGGCCTCGTGACCGCTGGCAACACGCTGCCCGTGTCGCGGGCCCGGCCGTGAACGGCTGAAGGCCAGCGCGATGCCGGTCAAGATCGTCGGCCTCCATCGCCACGTGGCGCCGCTGCCGGCCGTGGCCAGTGCCGCGCCTGCGCTGCGCCACTTCTACGCGCAGGTGCTCGGCCTGGTCGAGGCGCCGGCCGACGACGGCACACTGCTGTTCCAGGCCGGGCCGCATTCCCAGCTGCGCTTCGCGCCCGCGGCATCCGGCAATGGCGCTCCGGATCCCCCGCACCTGTCGCTCGCGGTCGGCAGCATCGCCGCGGCGCGGCGCGAACTCGACCGGATGGGCGTCGCCTGCGAGGCCCGCGCTCCCGAGGGCGAGGAACCCGAGCGCATCTTCCTGCAGGATCCCGCCGGCAACCTGGTCGAACTGCACGAGATCTCGGCCTGCAGCTGCACGGCGCATGCGCAGGACCTCGAGGCCGGCTACGCCAAGATCGAGGGCACGGTGCTGTTCGCCGACATGCGCGGCTTCACGGCCGTCGCGGAGAGGCTGAACCCGGCGCAGGTCGTGCCGCTGCTGAACGAGTACTTCGCGATGCTGGGCGCCGTCGTCAGCGCGCACGGCGGCACCGTGTTCCACATCGCCGGCGACGGACTGATGGCGGGCTTCGGCGTGCCGGAGCCACAGCAGGATGCCAGCGAGCGCGCCGTCGACGCCGCCTGCGAGATGATCGCGCGCTTCCAGCTGCTGGCCGCCGACTGGAAGCGGCGGCTGGGCGTCGAGGCCGGGCTCGGCATCGGCATCAACGCCGGCGAGTTCATCGCCGGCGACGTCGGTGCGCCGGAGCGGCCCAGTTACACGCTGATCGGCGACACGGTCAACGTCGCGGCGAGGCTGGTGCAGCGCGCGCGCGCGGGCGAAGCGCTGTTCTCGCGCTCGGTGCGCCAGTCGCTGAAGGGCGCCCACGTCGAGATCGTCGAGCTGCCGCCACTGATGCTGCGCGGCCGCAGCAACCCGGTCGACATCTTCTGCATCCCCGCCGCCGAGCGGCTCGACACGCGGCCGCAGGCGGTGGCCGGCTGAACGGCCGGCGGCAGGCGCCGCCGGCCGCCGTCAAGTCGCGTCAGCCCGAGGCGTTGTCGATTGCCCCGTGCCACAGGGCCGTCGTCAGGCCCGCGGTGATCGCCATCACGGCACCCTGCAGGTAGTTGTCGAGCATGAAGCCCGGCGCCAGGTGCAGCGACCAGATCGTCACCCCGGTCAGCACTACCACCACCAGCCACGGCAGCTGCGGGATGAAGCCGGTCACCGTGCCGATGAGGCGGTCGAACATGCCGCTGCCCCCGCCCGCCTTGCCGTTGCGCAGCACGACGAGGCTGATCAGCGTGAACAGCAGGTACACGTCGGTCCAGTCGGCGCCTTCGCTGTTGAGGTAGGACCACTCGTAGCCGATCCACCACCACAGGTAACTGAGCGCCCCGACCAGGATCCAGGACAGTATTGTCTTCGCCATGAATGCCCCCTTAGGAGTGTTGTTGTCGGACCGGCGCGACCATATGCCGGCCCCGGCCCGGATGGCAAACGGCTGAGCATCTGACCGCGCAGCGGACAGCCCGGCTAGTTTACTATCGCCTGGTCCGCGGTCACTAAGGCGCGAAAAGGCGATGAACGCCGGATCCCACCTGATCTGCGCCTACGAGCTCGACGGCCGGGGGGCCGCCCGCAGCCTGTCCTGGGACGAGGCCCGCCGCCTGCCCGGGGACCGCGAGCGCCCGCTGTGGCTGCACCTGCAGCGTGACGCCGCCGCTACGCGCGAATGGCTGGAGCGCGAGTCCAGCCTCGACCCGATCCTCTGCGACGCGCTGCTGTCAGCCGAGTCGCGGCCGCGCTGCGAGCCCTACGGCGACGGGCTGCTGGTCATGCTGCGTGGCGTCAACCTGAACCCTGGCGCCGATCCCGAGGACATGGTCGGGCTCGCGCTGTACACCGACGGGCGTCGTGTCATCACGGTACGGCGGCGGCGCATCATGGCCGTCGACGCGGTACGGCAGTCTCTGGAGGGCGGCAGCGGCCCGAAGAACGCTGGCGAGATGCTCGCGATGATCGCCGACGGCCTCGTCGAGCGGATGGGGCCGGTCATCGCCGAGCTCGAGGACGAGGTCGACGACCTCGAGGACTCGATCGTCGCCGGGCGCACCGAGGGCGTGCGGCTCGCGATCGCCGAGCTGCGGCGCACCGCGATCCGGCTGCGCCGCTACATCGCGCCGCAGCGCGACGCGATGGCACGGCTGCTGGTGCAGCAGCAGGACTGGCTGGGCCCGGCCGAGTTCCGGCTGCTGCGTGAGGTCGGCGACGCGATCCTGCGCCACGTCGAGGACCTCGACGCCGCGCGCGAGCGCGCCCAGATCGCGCAGGACGAGCTGACGCACCGGATCTCGGAGCAGATCAACCGCAACATGTACCTGCTGTCGGTCATCGCGGCGATCTTCCTGCCGCTGGGGCTGGTGACCGGCTACCTGGGCATCAACGTCGGCGGGATCCCCGGCGCCGAGTGGAAATACGCGTTCGTCGCCGTCGGCGCGACGCTGGTCGGCATCGCGGCGCTGCAGCTGTGGCTGTTCCGCCGCATGAGATGGATCTGAAACCGGGAGACGCGACCCAGGTCCTGCAGCGCCTCGCGCTGAGCGGCGTGCCGCTGCTGTTCTTCCTGCTGCACGCGACCGGCACCGCGCCGCTGGAGTTCATCCAGCGCATAGAGAATTACCTCTACGACGTCCGGGTCGAGCTGATGATGCCCCGCGTCATCGACTCGCGCGTCGTCATCGTCGACGTCGACGAGGCGAGCCTGGCCGCCGAGGGCCAGTGGCCCTGGGGCCGTGACCGGATCGCCGTGCTGGTGGACCGGCTGTTCGACGACTACGGCATCCGCGCGCTGGGCTTCGACGTGCTGTTCGCGGAGCCGGAGCGGGCGAGCGCGACGCAATTGATCGACGAGCTGGCCGCCGGGCCGCTCGCCGGGCAGCCCGCGCTGCTGTCACGACTGCAGCAGCTGCGCCCCCGCTACGAGGGCGACCGGATCCTCGCCGAGTCGCTGATCGCGCGCGACGTCGTGCTCGGATACGTGTTCAAGCAGCGCATCGGCGCGCGTGAACGTGCCGAGCAGGGCCTGCTGCCGCCGGGCATCGTCGTCGACGACCCGGCCGTGATGGCCCATGGCTGGCTGCGCCCCGCCGGCTACGTCGCCAGCCTGCCAGTGCTGCAGCAGTCAGCGCCGGCCGGCGGCTTCTTCGACACGCCGCTGGTCGACGACGACGGCGTCGTGCGCCGCGTCGCGCTGTTCCAGGCCTTCTCCGGGCAGTTGTACGAGTCGCT
>JBFGAO010000007.1:0-13032 GCA_041568095.1 Steroidobacteraceae bacterium
CGAGCTGATCGGCAAGATCGCCGAGGTGCTGCGCAAGAAGCCGCGGCCCGGCGCGCTGGCGGCGCGCATCGCCGGCGACCGCTTCGCGGTGTTCCTGCCGGAGTGCGAGCTGGAGTTCGCCAAGCAGATCGCGGAGATGGTCCGCCGGCTCTGCAACGAGCTGACCTACGCGCGCGGCGAGGGCACGGTGCAGGTCTCGGTCAGCATCGGCGTCGCCGAGCTGCCGCCGGGCCAGAACCCGCTCGCGCACGGGCTCGCGAGCGCCGAGATCGCCTGCAAGGCCGCCAAGGACCGCGGCCGTGACCGCGTAGAGATGTTCCAGGACGCGGACAAGAGCATCATGCAGCGGCACAGCGACGTGCTGGTCGTGCAGCGCCTGCACCGCGCGCTGGAAGAAGACCGCTTCGTGCTGTACGCACAGCCGATCCTGCCGCTAGGACCGGACCGCAGCGAGCCGCACTTCGAATTGCTGCTGCGGATGCTGAGCGAGACTGGCGAGATCCTGCCGCCGGAGAAGTTCCTGTCGGCCGCGGAACGCTACCAGATGCTGCCCGCCGTCGACCGCTGGGTCGTCGAGAATGCGCTGGACCACCTGCGCTCGCAGGCCGGTTCGCTGCGCGGACGCGGCATGCGCTTCTCGATCAACATCTCCGGCCCGTCGGTGGCGGCCGAGGACTTCCTCGATTTCCTCGAACGGCGGATCCGCGAGTCCGGCCTGCCGCCGGAGCTGCTGTGCTTCGAGCTGACCGAGACCGCGGCGGTGTCGAACCTGACGCGCGCGGACCGGCTGATGCAGCGGCTGCGCGTGCTGGGCTGCAGCTTCGCGCTCGACGACTTCGGCACCGGCCTGTCCTCGCTGGCCTACCTGCGTTCGCTGCCGGTGTCGGTGCTGAAGATAGACGGCAGCTTCGTCCGCGACGCCGGGACCAACCAGCGGACCGAGGCGATGGTCCGGGCGATCGCGCAGCTGGCGCACACGATGGGCATGGAAACCGTCGCCGAGTACGTCGAGACCGACGAACTGCGGTCGCGGATGACGGCGCTCGGCGTCGACTATGGCCAGGGCTTCGCGATCGGCAAGCCGATCCCGCTGACCGATATCCTCGGCGATCTGGCGCTGTACGAGGCGATGGCGGCACAGGAGGCTTGAGTCCCGCGGGGCGGAGGCGGCTGCGCTGCGAACCGCGCCGCGGGTACGATGGACGCAGCATGAGCCCGCATCGAGCACTGCTGGCAATCGCACTGGGCGCTGCGCTCGGCTTCGCGCTGGCGCTGTCCGGCGGCGTGCTCGCCGACCGCGGCGGGGCCGGCGCGGAACTGCCCGAGCAGGACGCGCGGCTGCTGGCCGAGGTGCTCGGGCGGATCCGCGAGGAATACGTCGAGCGCACCGACGAGCACGAGCTGATGTCGCATGCGATCCGCGGCATGGTATCGGGGCTCGACCCGCACTCGTCCTTCATGGATCACGGCGAGTTCGCGGACCTGCGCATCGCCACCGAGGGCAGCTATTCGGGCATCGGCATCGAGGTCGCGCTCGAGGACGGCGCGATCGTCGTGATTGCGCCGCTGGACGGCTCGCCGGCCGCGCAGGCCGGCATCGAGCCGGGTGACCGGATCGTCGCGATCGACGGCCAGGCGGTGGGCGGCACGAGCCTCGCGGGGGCCATCGAGCGCATGCGCGGCCAGCCGGGCACGGCCGTGCGCGTCACGCTGGACCGCGACACGCTGGTCGAGCCGCTGGAACTCGAGATCGAGCGCGCGCTGGTGTCGGTGCAGTCGGTGCGGCACGAGCTGCTGGAGCCCGGCTACGGTTACCTGCGGATCTCGCAGTTCAGCGAAACGACGGCCGGCGATGCGGCGCGCGCGATCCGCGCGCTGGAGCGCCAGGCCGGTGGCGCGCTGCGCGGCCTGGTGCTGGACCTGCGCAACAATCCCGGCGGCGTGCTGGAGGCGGCGGTCGAGGTGTCCGACGGCTTCCTCGACTCGGGCGTGATCGTCACCGCGGACGGGCGCTCGAAGGACGCGCGCTTCCGGATGGTTGCGCAGCCCGGCGACCTCGCGCGGGGCGCGCCGATGGCGGTGCTGGTCAACGGCGGCTCGGCATCGGCCTCGGAGATCGTGGCCGGCGCGCTGCAGGACAATGGCCGCGCGACCGTGCTCGGCCGCCGGACCTTCGGCAAGGGCTCGGTCCAGACCGTGCTGCCGCTGTCGGACGGACAGGCGCTGAAGCTGACGACCTCGCGCTATTACACGCCGTCCGGGCGCTCGATCCAGGCGCGCGGGCTCGAGCCGGACATCGAGTTGCCGCGCAGCGGCAACCCGCCGGGGCCGCGTGACCCGCGCCCGCTGCTCGAGCGGGACGGCGAGGTCCGTGCGGCGCTGGACTGGCTGCGCTCGGGCCACGGCCCGCCCCGGGTCGCCGCGGAAGCGGCGGCCGTACGCAGGTAAGGGCCATGAAACGCGTCCTCGTGCCGCTGGCCGAAGGTTTCGAGGAGATCGAGGCCGTCACGGTCGTCGACGTGCTGCGGCGTGCCGGCATCGAGGTCTTCACCGCGGCGCTCGGCGACAACCCGGTGCGTGGCTCCCACGGGATCAGCGTGCAGGCCGACGGCTCGCTGGACGAGGCGGCCGCCGGTGATTTCGACATGGTCGCGCTGCCGGGTGGCATGCCGGGCGCGACCCACCTGAAGTCCGACCCGCGGGTGCTCGAGCTGCTGCGCCGGATGGCCGGGGCCGGGCGCTACACGGCGGCGATCTGCGCCGCCCCGTCGGTGCTCGCAGCCGCCGGGCTGCTCGAAGGCCGGCGGGCGACGAGTTTCCCCGGCTTCCTGGACGCCGATGCGACCGAGGGCCTGACGCTGGCCGACGATCCGGTCGTCGTCGACGGCCGGGTGATCACGTCGCGCGGTGCCGGGACCGCGATGGACTTCGCGCTGGAGCTGGTCGCGAGGCTGCAGGGGCCGGAAGCGCGCCGCCAGGTCGAGTCGCGGCTGCAGCGGCCGGGCGGGGCAGGCTGATGGCCGCGGCGGACCAGGCGCCGGCAGCGGATCCCGAACCGCCGGTCGACCGGCGGCGCGGCGACTCGCGTCGCGACGAGCACGCCGGCATGCTGCGCAGCCTGGCGCAGGTCGACTGGCTCGTGCTGCTGGTCGTCGTGCTGTACCTGGTCTTCGACCGGCGCGAACCGCCGTCGCCGCTGCTGCTGTTCACGACTATGGGCGCGTTCGCCGCCTTCATCGTCGCGCTGCGCTGGCCCCGGTTCCCGGTCAAGGGCATGCGGCCGCGCATCGCGCTGGGGGCCGCGACGATGGTCGCGTTCATCACCATCGTCGCGAGCCAGACCGGCGGCCCCGACAGCCCGCTCGTGAACCTGTACCTGCTGCCGGTCGTGCTGGTCGCGATGACGCTGGGGCGCCGCGGCACCGTGACGGTGTTCCTCGGCGTATCGCTCGCCTACCTGTCCGTGCTGCTGGGACAGGGGACGCTGCCGAATGCGCCCGCGCTGCTGGTGCGTGCGCTCGGGGAACTCGGGCCGTTCGCGCTGGTGGCCTACCTGACCCAGGCGCTGGCCGACTCGATCATGACGGCGCGGCGGCGCATCGAGGAGATGGCGGAACGCGACGGCCTGACCGGCGTGCTGAACCTGCGCACGTTCCGGATACTGATGGAGCGCGAGCACCAGATCCGCGTGCGCGCGGGGCGCGGCGGCTACGGGATCCTGATGGTGGACATGGACCAACTGAAGCAGCTCAACGACGCTTGGGGCCACCAGACCGGCAACACCGCGATCACGACCGTGGCCGCGGCGATCCAGCGCGCGATACGCAGCAGCGATACGGCGGCCCGCTACGGCGGCGACGAATTCGTGATCTACCTGCCCGACGCGACGCCGGATGTCGCGGAGACTGTCGCGCAGCGCGTCCGCAACAACGTCTACAAGAGCCTGTTCCCGGTCGGCGGGCGGCTGCAGCGGGTGACGGTCAGCGTCGGTGCCGCCAGCTATCCGCGCGACGGCCAGACCTACGAGGAGGTGCTGGCGACCGCGGACGGCCGGATGTACCGCGACAAGGAGCTGCGGCGTCGCAGCGCCGCCGCAAAGGAAGGCAAGTTGCCCGCCGTCGGGCAGAATGTGCGCCGGTAACGGCAGGGTGACCCGACGATGCGACCAGTGACGCGCGGATACATGCAGGCATTCCAGACCCGGGCGGAGGCGCAGCTGCTGTGGCGGGCGCTGACCGAGCCGCGGCTGCTCGCCGCCTGGCTCGCCGACGAGGCGCAGGTCGAGCCGCGGGTCGGCGGGCTCTACGAGGTCCGTTCGAAGCTGTTCGGCCGGCGCGTCGCGCACATCGAGCGCTTCGATCCCGGCAGCCGGCTGCAGCTGCTGCACGACCCGCAGCCGGACTGGCCGGAACTCGCCGAGGGCGCGCTGCTGGAGGACTTCATCATCGACGCGCGCGACGGCGTCACGACGCTGCGCGTGATCGGCTCCGGCATCCCGGGCACGACGGAATGGCTGCAGGTGCAGAAGCGCCTGCGCGCGGGCTGGGCGGTCGCGCTCGGGCACCTGCAGCGGCAGCTCAGCACCGGCAAGCTGCCGGAAGCGGCGGCGTGAGCCGGCTGTTCGCGCTGCTGGCCGCGTTCGCGGCCAGCCTGCCCGCGCAGGCTGCGAGCCTGGTGCTGTCTGGCGGCACCGTCATCGACGGCTACGGCAACCCGCCGATCCCGGACGGCGTGGTCATCATCGACGGCGAGCGCATCGTTGCGGTCGGCGGCAAGGGCTCGGTGCCGCTGCCCGAGGGCGCCGAGGTCATCTCGACCGAGGGCATGACCGTTCTGCCCGGTCTCTGGGACCTGCAGGTGCACCTGATGCGCCTCGGCCACGGCGACGCGCGGCGCTGGAACGAGACCTACGGCCCGCTCGCGGAACGCGTCGTGATGCCGATCGCGGCGCGCCAGTTGCTCGCGGCCGGAGTCACCAGCGTGCGCGACCTGGCCGCGCCGCTCGATGCGGCGATCAACGTGCGCTCACGGATCAATCGCGGCCTGCTACCCGGCCCGACGACCTACGTGTCCGGCCCGGTGCTGCGCAAGCTGGTGCCCCCCGGCACGGAGGCCTGGCAGTGGGCCGTCAGCGGCGGGGCCGACACGCGGGCCAAGGTGACGCGGCTCGCGGCCGCCGGCGTGGACTACCTGCTGATCGCCGAGCTGGACCTGTGGACGGCCGAGGAACTCTCCGCGGCGGTCGGCGAGGCGCGGCTGCAGCGGCTGCCGGTGCACGCGATCGCCGAGCGGCCCGGCGACGTCGAGCGCGGCGTCGCGCTGCAGGTCGACGGCTTCCTCGGCACCGGCGTCGGCGCGACCGGCCCGCTGCCCGACCAGGCCGTGCTCGCGCTGCACCAGCGGCTGCTGGATCCCGGCGCGCGCCCGCTGGCCTGGTCGCCGGCGATCTCCGCGCTGCTGAACTTCGAGTCGTTGCGCGTCAACCCGGAGCCGCTCGACGATCCGCGCAGCGTAGCCGA
Source organism: Steroidobacteraceae bacterium (assembly GCA_041568095.1). GTDB lineage: Bacteria > Pseudomonadota > Gammaproteobacteria > Steroidobacterales > Steroidobacteraceae > SCUD01. The sequence continues at coordinate 5,520 of JBFGAO010000007.1, forward strand.
GCTGCCGGCGCTGGTCGCCGCAGACATCCTGGGCTCGCTGGCGAACCCGGACCGGGTGAGCTGGTGGGACATGCCGGCGACGCGGGCGCCGGCGCTGTGCGACAAGCTGCGCCAGCTCGAGGAGGCGAAGCTGCAGCTGGTGCTGGGCTCCGACGCCGGCGTGCCCGGGCACCTGCACACGCGCGCGACCTGGCAGGAGATCGACTTCTGGGTCAGGGACTGCGGGCTGCCGGTCATGCGGGCGATCCAGGCCGCGACGCACGACGCGGCGCTGACGATGGGCGTCGCGCACGAGGCCGGCACGCTGTCGCCGGGCAAGTACGCCGACGTGATCGCGGTGCGCGGCGACCTGCTGCGCCACCCCGCGCTGCTGCAGTCCGTGGACATCGTGATCCACCGGGGCCGGCGGGTCCGCTGAAGCAGGCCCGGTTTCGCGCCATAATGGCGCCCTGATGACCACCTTCATCCTGCGCGCACTGATCGCGGCCCTCGGCCTGTGGCTTGCGACCGAATGGGTCTCGGGCCTCGCCATCGAGGGGCCGGCCACGCTGCTGCTGGCGGCGGCGCTGCTCGGCATCGTCAACGCAATCGTCAGGCCGGTCGCGATCCTGCTGACGCTGCCGCTGACGCTGCTGACGCTGGGCCTGTTCCTGCTGGTCGTCAACGCGGCGATGCTGGGCCTGGTCGCAGCGCTGCTGCCGGGCATGGCGATCGCCGGCTTCTGGGCCGCGTTCTGGGCGGCGCTGATCGTCAGCTTCGTCAGCTGGATCGGCAACGCGGTGTTCAAGCCGGCCGAGCTGACCCGCGGGGCCTGAGCGCGATGCCCGTCCCGGCCAGCCGTGAGGCCTGCGAGGCGCTGGATCGCGCGGACCCGCTGTCCGCGTTGCGCGAGGCCTTCGTGCTCGACCCGGCCACGGTCTACCTCGACGGCAACTCGCTGGGGCCGCTGACGCATGCGGCACGCCGCCGCGTACAGGAAACCGTCGAGCGGCAGTGGGGCCAGGACCTGATCCGCAGCTGGAACCAGCACGACTGGATCGGGCTGCCCGAGCGCCTCGGCGCGCGGATCGCGCGGCTGGTCGGGGCGCCGGCCGCCGACGTGCTGGTCGCCGACTCGACCTCGGTGAACCTGTTCAAGCTGGGGGCAGCCTTCCTGGCCTGCGCGCGCGCCGGCCGCGGCCGGGTCGTGTCCGAGCTCGGCAACTTCCCGACCGACCTCTACGTGCTGCAGGGCCTGGAGGCGCTGTTCCCTGGTCGCGTCGAGTTCTGCGCGGTGCCGCGCGACGGGCTCGAGGATGCGATCGACGAGCGGACGGCGCTGGTCGTGCTGACGCACGTCCACTATCGCAGCGCGCGGATGTACGACATGGCGGCCGTGACCGGCTACGCGCATGCGCGTGGCGCCGCGGCGCTGTGGGACCTGTCGCACAGCGTCGGCGCGGTGCCGCTGGACCTGGCCGGCACGCGGGCCGACCTCGCGGTCGGCTGCGGCTACAAGTACCTGAATGGCGGGCCGGGCGCGCCGGCCTTCCTGTATGTGCGCTCCGACCTGCAGGCGGCGCTGGGCCCCGGCATCGCAGGGTGGATGGGCCACGAGGCGCCGTTCGCCTTTGACGATGATTACCGCCCGGCGGTCGGCGTCTCGCGCTTCCGCGCCGGCACGCCCGGCATCCTCGGCATGGCGGCGCTGGACGGCAGCCTCGACGTCTTCGACGGCGTGGACATGACCGCGGTGCGCGACAAGTCGGTTGCGCTCTGCGAGCTGCTGATCGCGCTGGTGGAATCGCGCTGCGCCCGTCACGGCCTGCAGCTCGTGTCGCCGCGGGCTGCGGCAGAGCGCGGCAGCCACGTCTCGTTCTCGCACCCGGACGGCTACGGCATCATCCAGGCGCTGATCGCGCGCGGCGTCGTCGGCGACTTCCGCACGCCGGACGTGCTGCGCTTCGGCCTGGCGCCGCTGTACACGCGCTACGTGGACGTCTGGGACGCCGTCGACGCGCTGCTGGCAGTGCTGGACCATGGCGAGGGCCGCTCCGGCGACTACGCGCGCATGCAGCTGGTGACCTGACGCGGCGCGGCGGGTGACAGCATGAGCCGCGACGCGAGCGCCACGTCCCACGCCGACACCTTCGTCCGCGACCGGCTGCCACCGGCCGGGCAGCTGCCGGAATTCCGCTTTGACCTGCCGGAGCTGCGCTACCCGGAGCGCATCAACTGCGCCGCGGTGCTGGTCGATGACGCGGTCGCGGAGGGCCACGGGCCGCGGGCCGCGGTGCACGGTGCCGACGGCGCGCTGAGCTACGCAGAACTGCAGGCGCTGGCCAGCCGCATCGCGGGCATGCTGACGCGGCTGGGACTCGTGCCCGGCAACCGCGTGCTGCTGCGCGGCGCGAACTCGCCGATGCTGGTCGCGGCCTGGCTCGGCACGATCAAGGCCGGCGGCATCGCGGTGACGACCATGCCGATGCTGCGCGCGAAGGAGCTCGCGGCGATCATCGAGGCGGCCGAGCCGCAGTTCGCGCTCTGCGAGGACGCGCTGGCGGCGGAATTGCTGGCCGCGGCGGAACCGCGCGGCGAGCGGGTCAAGGTCGTGACCTGGGGCGGCGGCGACCTCGAGGCGCGGATCGCCGGCGAACCGGACTGCTTCGACCCCGTGCCGACGCTGCGCGACGATCCCTGCCTGCTGGCCTTCACGTCCGGCACGACCGGCCGGCCCAAGGGCACGGTGCACTACCACCGCGACGTGCTGGCGATGGCCGATGTCGTCGGCCGCCACCTGCTGCAGGCGCAGCCTGACGACGTCTACGTGGGCAGCCCGCCGCTGGGCTTCACCTTCGGGCTCGGCGCATTGCTGGTGTTCCCGCTGCGCTTCCGGGCCGCCAGCGTGCTGGTGCCGGCGCCGCGGCCCGACGCGCTGCTCGAGGCCGTGCAGCGGCACCGCGCGACCTGCCTGTTCACGGCGCCGACGATGTACCGCAACCTCGTGCCGCTGGTGCCGCGCTACGACATCGGCAGCCTGCGGCGCTGCGTGTCGGCCGGTGAGCCGCTGCCGCGCGCGACCTTCGAGCTGTGGCGCGACGCGACCGGCATCGCGCTGACCGACGGCATCGGCGCGACCGAGATGATCCACATCTTCATCTCGGCGACCGGCGACGAGATCCGGCCTGGCGCGACCGGCAAGCCGCTGCCCGGCTACACGGCCTGCGTGCTGGACGACGACGGGCAGCCGCTGCCGCACGGCAGCACCGGCCGGCTGGCCGTCAAGGGCCCGACCGGCTGCCGCTACCTGGCCGACGAGCGCCAGCGCAACTACGTCGTCGGCGGCTGGAACGTGACCGGGGACCGCTACCGCGTCGACGAGGACGGCTACTTCTGGTTCATCGCCCGCGACGACGACATGATCATCTCGGCCGGCTACAACATCGCCGGTCCCGAGGTCGAGGCCGCGCTGCTCGGGCACCCGGCGGTCGCGGAATGCGCGGTCGTCGGCGCGCCGGACGAGGCGCGTGGCGAGGTCGTCAAGGCCTTCGTCGTCGCCCGCCCCGGCCACGAGCCGGGCGCGGAACTGGCCCGGGCGCTGCAGGAGCACGTCAAGGCGACGATCGCGCCCTACAAGTACCCGCGCGCGGTCGAGTTCCTCGCCGAGCTGCCGAAGACCCAGACCGGCAAGGTGCAGCGCTACGTGCTGCGCCAGCGGGAGCGGGCCGCGGCCGGTAAAACTTGACATTTAAATAATTCAGGAATGAAATAATTCGGTGCGGACCCGGGGGCACCGATGAAGCGGATCGTCTGCCTGGGCGGCGGGCCGGCCGGCCTGTACGCCGCGATCCTGTTCCGCAAGGCGCTGCCGCGCTGCCGGGTCGAGGTCTACGAGCGCAACCGGCCGGACGACACCTTCGGCTGGGGCGTCGTGTTCTCGGACCGGACCATGGAGGGCTTCGCGGACGCCGACCCGGAGACCCACGCGGCGATCACCGGCAGCTTCCACCACTGGGACGACATCGACGTGCACTACCGCGGCACGACGACGCGGACCGGCGGCCACGGCTTCTGCGGCATCGGCCGCCAGCGGCTGCTGAACATCCTGCAGGAACGCGCCGCCGGGCTCGGCGTGCAGCAGTCCTTCGAGGCGGAGATCGGCGACGACGCGCCCTATCGCGAGGCCGACCTGGTCGTCGCGGCCGACGGCGTCAACAGCGTGACGCGGCGCCGGCACGAGGCCGTGTTCCGGCCGCAGGTCGACGTGCGCCACTGCCGCTTCATCTGGCTCGGCATCCGGCAGCCCTTCCCCGCATTCACCTTCGCCTTCGAGCAGACCGGGCACGGCTGGTTCCAGATCCACGCCTACCAGTTCAGCGCCGACTGGTCGACGGTGATCGTCGAGACCCGCGAGGAGACCTGGCGGGCCCACGGCCTGGACCGGATGACGACCGAGGAATCGATCGCGTTCTGCGAGCGGCTGTTCGCGCGCTACCTGGGCGGCGAGCCGCTCATCAGCAACGCGCGGCACCTGCGCGGCTCGGCCTGGTTGAACTTCCACCGGGTGCTGTGCGGGCGCTGGCACGACGGCAACCTCGTGCTGATCGGCGACGCCGCACACACGGCGCACTTCAGCATCGGCTCGGGCACCAAGCTCGCGATGGAGGACGCGATGTCGCTGGTCCGGCACGCAGCCGGCGCTGCCGACGCGCCGGCGGCGCTGGCCGCCTACCAGGATGAGCGCTCGCTGGAGGCGCTGAAACTGCAGAGTGCGGCGCGCAACCGGATGGAGTGGTTCGAGAACGTCGCGCGCTACACCAGCCTCGAGCCCTGGCAGTTCACCTACAGCCTGCTGACGGGCAGCCAGCGCATCGGCCACGACAACCTGCGCCTGCGCGACGGGGGCTTCGTGTCGGCGGTCGAGACGCGGCTCGCCGAGCGCGCCGGGCTGCGCCGGCCGCGGCCGCCGATGTTCCTGCCGTTCCGGCTGCGCGAGATGCAGCTCGAGAACCGCGTCATCGTGTCGCCGATGGCGCAGTACTCGGCCACCGACGGCCTCCCGGACGACTGGCACCTCATGCACCTGGGCGCGCGCGCGACCGGCGGCGCCGGGCTGGTCTACACCGAGATGACCTGCGTGTCGCCGGAGGGCCGCATCACCCCTGGCTGCACCGGGCTGTGGAACGAAGAGCAGCGCGACGCGTGGCGGCGGATCGTCGGCTTCGTGCACGCGCGCACGCCGGCGAAGCTGTGCCTGCAGCTGGGCCATTCCGGCCGCAAGGGCTCGACGCAGCTCGGCTGGGAGCGCGCCGACCACCCGCTGCCGGAAGGCAACTGGCAGACGCTGGCGCCGTCGCCGCTGCCCTACCTCGACGGCATCAGCGCGCCGCCGCGCGAGATGGACCGCGCCGACATGGACAAGGTCGTCGCTGACCACGCCCGCGCGGCGCGCTACGGCGCCGAGGCCGGTTTCGACATGCTCGAAGTCCACATGGCGCACGGCTACCTGCTGGCCAGCTTCCTGTCGCCGCTGACCAACCGGCGCCGCGACGGCTACGGCGGCGACGTCGCGGGGCGGATGCGCTTCCCGCTCGAAGTGCTGGCCGCCGTGCGCGCGGCCTGGCCAGCGGAGCGGCCGCTGTCCGTTCGCATCTCCGCGGCGGACTGGGCCGAGGGCGGACTCGGCGAGGAAGACCTGCTCGTGATCGTGCGCGCGATGCACGCGGCCGGCGCCGACCTGCTGGACGTGTCGTCCGGGCAGACCGTGCCCTGGCAGCAGCCGGTCTACGGCCGCATGTGGCAGGCGCCGCTGTCGGACCTGGTGCGCAATGTCGCCGGCGTGCCGACGATCGCGGTCGGCAACATCTACGAGCCCGACCACGTCAACTCGATCATCGCCGCCGGTCGTGCGGACCTCTGCGCGCTGGCGCGGCCGCACCTGGCGGACCCGGCCTGGACGCTGCGCGCTGCCGCGCAGCAGGGCTACGTCGAGCAGTGGTGGCCGCAGCCCTACCTGTCGGGCAAGTCGCAGATGGAGCGCAACTTCGAGCGCGCCGCGCAGATGATCGGGCCGGTCTGAGGGAATGGGCGTGAACGGGCACGCGACGCTGGCAGGCAGGCATGCGCTGGTGACCGGCGGCGGCCGTGGCATCGGCCGCGCGGTCGCCGGGGCGCTGGCCGGCGCCGGCGCGCGGGTGACCTTGCTGGGCCGCGACCCGGGGCCGCTGCGGGCCGCGGCCGCGGCGCTGGGCGACGACGCAGGCTGGGTGGCTGCGGACGTGATCGACGCGGGGGCGGTCGAGCGCGCCTTCGGCGAGGCCGCTGCGCGCGGCGGCCCGGTGGAGCTGCTGGTCAACAACGCCGGCAGCGCGCAGAGCGCACCACTCGGGCGCACCGGCGAGGACCTGTGGCAGGCGACGATCGCGGTCAACCTGACCGGCGCCTACCTGTGTGCACGCGCGGCGCTGCCGGCGATGCTCGAGTGCGGCGCCGGCCGGATCGTCAACGTCGCGAGCACCGCGGGCCTGCGCGGCTACGCCTACTGCACGGCCTACTGCGCGGCCAAGCACGGCCTCGTCGGCTTCACGCGCGCGCTGGCGCTCGAGGTCGCCGGCCGCGGCGTGACCGTCAACGCCGTCTGCCCCGGTTACACGGACACCGACCTCCTGAAGGACGCCGTCGCGAACATCCGCAAGCGCACCGGCCGCAGCGAGGACGAGGCGGTCGCGGCGCTCGCTGCGGAGAACCCGCAGGGCCGGCTGATCCGGCCGGAGGAGGTCGCGGCGACGGTGCTGTGGCTGTGCCTGCCGGCCAGCGCCGGCGTCAACGGTCAGGCGCTGGCGGTCGACGGCGGGGCGCTGGCATGAATGCGAAGGCCCGCGCGGCGCGACAGCCCGACGCCGAGACGCGCGCCAGCGCCGACGACCACGACGCGCTGCGGCTGTGGCTGCGGCTGTTCGCGACGACCAGCCTGATCGAGTCGCGCGTCCGCCGGCTGCTGCAGGAGCGCTTCCAGACGACGCTGCCGCGCTTCGACCTGATGGCGCAGCTGTACCGTGCGCCCGACGGGCTCAGCATGGGCGAGCTGTCGCGGCGGATGATGGTCAGCGGCGGCAACGTGACCGGCATCACCGATGCGCTGGAGCGGGACGGGCTCGTGCAGCGCGTCCCCGACCCGGAGGACCGCCGCGTGTTCCGGGTGCGGCTGACGCCGGCGGGGCGGCGCTCGTTCCGGGCGATGGCGACCGAGCACGAGCGCTGGATCGTCGGTATCTGCGGCGGCCTCGGTGCCGCCGAATCGCGGCAGCTCGCGGCGCTGCTGGGCAGGCTGAAGGCACAGGTGCGGGACAGCGAGGAGGACGGCCGATGAATGCGGGCGCAATGAAGGATCTCGCGGGCTACCAGGCGCGGCACTTCCTGTGGCGGGTCGAGGAGCGGGTCGGCTGGGTCACGCTGAACCGGCCCGAGCGCAAGAACCCGCTGACCTTCGAGTCCTACGCCGAACTGCGCGACCTGTTCCGGGCGCTTTGCGGCG
>JBFGAO010000008.1:0-12202 GCA_041568095.1 Steroidobacteraceae bacterium
CCCGAACACGAGCCACTGCGCGAAGCTGACGGACTGGCCGTAGTTCTCCAGCATGAAGCCGACGACCAGCGCATTGGTCGGCGTGCCGACCAGTGTCGCGAGGCCGCCGATCGTCGCGCCGTAGGCGACGCCGAGCACGATCGCAGTCGCGAAATTGCGCGCGTCGCGCGCGCCGATGCCCTCCGGAGCGACGATCGACGCGACCGACAGCGCGACCGGCAGCATCATCAGCGTCGTCGAGGTGTTGGCGGCCCACATGCTGATGAAGCCGGTCGCGCACATCATGCCGAGCACCAGCCCCTGCGGGTGGCCGCCGGCCCAGGCGACGATCGTGTAGGCGATGCGCCGGTGCAGGTTGGCCCGCTCCATCGCGAGCGCGAGCAGGAATCCGCCGAGGATCAGGAACAGCGTCTGGTTGCCGTAGCCGCCCGCGAGCGCGCTGGCGTCGGCGGCGCCGAGCCAGGGCAGCATCGCGAGCGGCATCAGCGCGGTCGCCGCGAGCGGCAGCGCCTCGGTTGCCCACCACAGCGCCATCAGCGCCATCAGGCCGGCGACCTGCCAGGCGCCGACGCTGATGCCGGCCGGCGGATCGGTCGCAAGCGCAGCCGCGAATGCGACGAGGCCCAGCAGCAGCCCGGCGTTCTGCGCGGCAGAGCGCCGCTGCGGCTCAGTCATCATCGCCCCTCGTTGGCCGCGGTCGTCACGCCCAGTATAGAGTGGGGCCGAGTGTGAGGACCGGTGCCTGTGCAGGACACGATCGTCGTCGTCGGGGGAGGCCATGCAGCGGCGCAGGCCGTCGACAGCCTCCGGCACGCCGGCTTCACCGGCCGGCTGCTGCTGATCGGCGAGGAGCCGGCCCTGCCCTACCAGCGCCCGCCGCTGTCCAAGAAGTTCCTCGCCGGCGAGCTGCCGCCCGACCGTCTGCCGATACGGCCAGCTGCGTTCTACGACAGCATCCGCTGCGAGATGCGCCTCGGCACCACGGTCACGCGGCTCGACGCGGGCGCGCAGGAGCTGACGCTCGCCGACGGCTCGCGTCAGCGCTATGACCGGCTGCTGCTGGCGCTCGGCGGCCATGCACGAGCGCTGCCGGTGCCGGGCGCGGGGCTGGCTGGTGTGCACACGCTGCGCACGCTGGGTGACGTCGAGGCGATCCGCGCCGGGCTGCGCCCGGCTGCGCGCGTCGCGGTCGTCGGCGCCGGCTACATCGGCCTCGAGTGCGCGGCGACGCTGCGCCGGCTCGGCCACGACGTCACCGTGGTCGAGATGCAGGACCGCGTCATGAGCCGGGTCGTCGCGCCGCCGGTCAGCGAGTTCTACGCAGCCGAGCACGCGCGTCAAGGCGTCCGGATACTGACCGGCCGGCGCGTCGGCGGCTTCGCCGGCGCCGGCCGCGTCGAGGCCGTCGAGTGCACGGACGGCAGCCGCGTCCCGGCCGACACCGTGATCGTCGGCATCGGCCTCGTGCCCAACACCGCGCTAGCGGCCGAGGCCGGCCTCGATTGCGACGACGGCATCGCCGTCGACGGGCACTGCCGGAGCAGCGACCCGCAGATCTGGGCGATCGGCGACTGCTGCAGCCACCCGAGCCCGCACTACGGTCGCCGCATCCGGCTCGAGTCGGTCGACAACGCCTTCGAGCAGGCGCGCACGGCCGCCGCCAACCTCTGCGGCAATGCACTCGTGCACGACAAGATCCCCTGGTTCTGGTCGGACCAGTACGAGCTGCGCATGCAGATCGTCGGTGTCTCCGCAGACGGCGACACGCTGGTCATGCGCGGCGATCCGGCCACGCGCTCCTTCAGCTGCTGCCACCTGCGCGATGGCGCGCTGGTCGCGCTGGAGGCCGTCAACAGCCCCGGCGACTTCATGGCGGCCCGCAAGCTGATCGCCGCCGGCGCGCGCCCCGACCCGGCCCGCCTGGCCGATGCCGCCATCCCGTTGCGGGAAACGGCCTGAGAAGGGGGAACTGGCGCGATCTTGCAATGCACAATAAAATGCGCCGTTCGCCATACGTTCAAGTCATTCAAGCACTTAGGGATTCCGACCGATGACCGACGAAGCCACCAAGCTGGACGCCGTCGACCGTGAGTTCCGCGCGCTGCTCGCGCGCTACACGGGCGGCATCGCGCCGCAGGACTATGGCGCCGCCTTCTGGGACTGGTGGCTGCACCTGGCAGCGTCGCCGGCGCGGCAGTTCGAGTTGCAGCAGAGCGCGCTGCAGAAGGCCGTGGACCTGTGGCTGTTCAATGCGCAGGCCGCGCAGGGCGGCAAGGTCGCGCCGGCCGATACCGGCGAGGGCCGCTTCCGCGGCGAGGCCTGGCAGCAGTACCCGTTCAACGTCTGGGCCGAGGCCTTCCAGCAGGGCCTCGCGCTGATCCGGGAATCGGCGCGGCCGGTGGGCGGCATGCAGCCGCGCAGCGCGCAACTCGTCGACTTCGCGACGCGCCAGGTCGCCGAGGCCGTCTCGCCGGCCAACCACCCGCTGACCAACCCGGAAGTGATGCAGCAGACCGTCGCCGAGAAGGGCCAGAACCTCGCGCGCGGCTACAAGCACTTCCTCGACGACCTCGAGCGCGCGCTGCACGGCGGCGATGCGCCGGGCACGGAGCAGTTCCGCGTCGGCGAGCGCGTCGCCGTGACGCCCGGCAAGGTCGTCTACCGCAACGAGCTGATCGAGCTGATCCAGTACTCGCCGGCGACGCCCGACGTCTGTGCCGAGCCGGTGCTGATCGTGCCGGCCTGGATCATGAAGTACTACATCCTGGACCTGTCGCCGAAGAACTCGATGGTCCGGTGGCTCGTCGAGCGGGGCCACACGGTGTTCATGATCTCGTGGAAGAACCCGACTGCCGCCGACCGCGACCTCGGCATGGACGACTACCTGCGCAAGGGCCTGTACGCGGCGCTCGACGCGGTGTCGGCGATCCTGCCGGGCCGCGGCGTGCACGCGACCGGCTACTGCATCGGCGGCACGCTGCTGTCGATCGGCGCCGCCGCGCTGGCCCGCAAGGGCGACCAGCGCATCCGCTCCGTCACGCTGCTTGCGGCGCAGACCGACTTCAGCGAGCCCGGCGAGCTGTCGCTGTTCATCAGCCCGTCGCAGGTCGCGATGCTCGAGGCGCTGATGCACAAGGAGGGCGTGCTGGACTCGGCCCAGATGGGCGGCGCGTTCACGCTGCTGCGCGCCCACGACCTGCTGTGGCAGCCCGCCGTCAGGTCCTACCTGAAGGGCGAGCGCGACAAGCCGATCGACCTGATGGCCTGGAATGCCGACGGCACCCGGATGCCCTGGAAGATGCACACCGAATACCTGATCGGCCTGTACCTGAACAACGACCTCGCCCGCGGCCGCTTCCGCGTCGAGGGCGAACCGGTGCAGCTGTCGGACATCCGGGTGCCGATGTTCGTCGTCGGCACCGAGACCGACCACGTCGCGCCGTGGACTTCCGTGTACAAGGCGCAGCGCCTGTGCGGCTCGCAAGAGTTCACGTTCCTGCGGACCAGCGGCGGCCACAACGCCGGCATCGTCAGCGGGCCCGTGCACCCGCGCCGGCAGCACCGGCTGCGCAGCTGGCACCCGGGCGAGCCGCAATTGACGGCGCAGCAGTGGCTGGAGGCGACCGAGCCGGTCAGCGGCTCCTGGTGGCCGGCCTGGGCGCAGTGGCTGGCCGCGCACTCGTCACCCGAAAGGGTGCCACCCCCGCCGATGGGCGCGCCGGAAGCCGGCTACGCGCCGCTGGCCGACGCGCCCGGCCAGTACGTGCTGCAGCGCTAGGCGTCGTCCGCAACCGGCGTCCAGCGCGCCGTGTGCCGCGAGTCGCGGCTGGCGCCGGTCTCGCCGTCGAAGGACACCGGCTGTGCGGCTGCCATCCCCGCCGGCGCGGGATCCAGCGCCTTGACGTTGATCACGGCTCGCGCGCCGTCGCCGTCCTCGGTGACCGCGCCGAGATAACCGCCGCAGCGGCCGCAGAACAGGAAGTCCGCGGTCTGCAGCGCGAAGCGGTAGCGCACCAGCCGCGCGGGGTCGCGATGCGTGAAGCGCAGCGAGCCCGCCGGGTCAGACGTGTAGACGGCACCGCGCGGCAGGCAGTACGAGCACTGGCAGGCGCGCACCGACCAGTCGCCGGGATCGAGTTCCGTGCGGTATTCGAAGCCGGTGTCGCCGCAGTGGCAATGGCCGAGGTAGCGGCTCACGTCGCTTTCCTCAGGCTCGAGGGCATCTCCTCGAAGGACGCGCTGCGCGGCATGTCCCGCATCGCGGCCAGCAGTTCCGGCGGTGGCGCGCAGAGCCGGCGCGCCGCGAGGTCCAGCCAGCCGCCCTCCGAGACAATCCGCGCGGCGACCTGACCGTCCGCGCGCAGCACCTCGTTGAGCAGCCGGAAGCGCGAGCCGTCCACCGCCATGCCGGCGCAGGCGAGCGTGACGCTGATGCGCTCCATCAGCGCGATCTCGCGGAAGTACTCGACTGTGTCGCGCCGGACCACCGGGCCGATGCGGCGTCGCGCGAACTCGGCCGGCGGGAAGCCGTGCTCCCCGAAGAATCCCATCCGTGCGTCGACGCACTTGGTCAGGTAGGCAACGTTGGCCATGTGCCCGTTGGCATCCATGTCGCCCCAGGACGCGATGCCGTTGATCGCGAACGGCGCGGCCGCGGTCATCGCTTCAGCCCTTCGTGAAGCAGAAGAAGTTCAGCTTGTGGCCGTCGAGGTCGCGGAAATAGCCGGCGTAGAAATTGTCGCCGCGCGGCCCCGGCGCACCCTCGTCGGTCGCGCCGAGTTCCAGCGCCTTGCGGTGCAGCGCATCGACCTTCGCCGGGCTGTCGACGACCAGCGCGACCATGACGCCGTTGCCGACGCTGGCGGGCTTGCGGTTGTGCGGCCGGATCACGCTGAGCGCCGGCTTGTTCGGCGCGCTGGCCCAGGCGACGAAGCCGTCCGTCTCCATGAAGCGCTTCGCGCCGAGTTCCGCGAGCAGCGCATCGTAGAACTTCGCGGCCCTGGGGATGTCGTCCGTACCCAGCGTGACGTAGCCGATCATGGTCCACCTCCGCACACCGGCTGGTGCCGCCGGATGATATCAGGGGGCCGCGGCACGGGCCGCCGTGACGAAGGCGGCAAGCCGCGCGGCATCGAGCTGCCCGTCGCGGCGCAGCCCACTGCAGACGTCGACGCCGGCCGGCCCGACGGCCGCGATGGCCTCCGCGACATTGCCGGGATGCAGGCCGCCCGCGAGCAGCACCGGCACGCCCGCGCCCTCGCGGATGCGCCGGCTGAGCCGCCAGTCGTGCACGCGCCCGGTGCCGCCCAGCTCCTTTACGGCCAGCGACGGGTTGCCGGAGTCCAGCAACAGCGCGTCGACGAGCGCCGCGGCGGCGAGCGCCTCGTCGACCGAGGCTTCTTCACGGACGTGGATCACCTGCACGAGGCGCACGCCCGGCAGCGCCCGCCGCAACCGGCGCAACTCCGCCTCGGGCACGTGGTCGACCAGCTGCAGCGCCGTCGTGCCGAGCGTACGCTGCTGCTCGACCAGCGCGTCGGCCTGCTGCCGCGCCGTCAGCAGGAAGGTCTCCACCGGCGGCGGGACCTGCGCGGCGATCTCGGCGATCAGCCGCTCGTCGATGACGCCCGGCCCGCTTGGCATCTCGGATACCAGCCCTAGCGCCGATGCACCCGCCGACACGGCGAGGCGCGCCTCGGCGACGCTCGCGATGCAGCAGACCTTGACGAACACGCGACCTCAGTCGTCGACGCGCGCCTGCTCGGCACCGAAGGGCTTGCCGTCGGCCAGGTCGTAGACAGTGATGCTGTCGCCGAGCCGCAGCATGCGCTTCCCGAGCCGCGGGAAATCGGCGACCTCCAGCCCGCGGGTCTCGCCTCCCATCAGGTAGCGCAGCGGCTCCGCGCCCGGGTTGCGCAGGTGATGCGCGACACCGGGCGCCGGGAAGCCGATGAAGTCGCCGGGGCCGACCTCGTGCTCGGTGCCGTCGATCTCGGCGATGCCGCGCCCGGAGAGGATATAGACCCACTCCTCCTCGCAGTGGTGCGCGTGGTAGACGAAGGATTCCCTGCCCGGCGGAATCTCGGCCAGGTTGACGCCGATGCGCTTCAGCCCGGTGCGCCGGCCCAGCATCGTGCCGGTGATCGACGACCGCGGGTTCCAGGGGTGCGAGAAGCTCTCCTCGCCCTGCTTCATGTCGGACGCGCGCAGCAGGTAGGGGCAGTCGCCGTCGCTGGTGGCCATCACCGGCTCCTCGAGTGCAGCCCGTCGATGCTCCAGATCCCGGAGCCGTGCGCGGAGATGAACAGGAACACGAAGCAGTACAGCGCGGCCAGCTCGCCGCGGTTCAGCAGCGGGAACGGCCCCTGCGGCGCATGCGCCATCCAGTAGGCGGCGGCCATCAGACCGGAGCACAGGAACGCCGCCCAGCGCGTGAACAGGCCCAGCATCACCAGCGCGCCGCCGACCAGCTCGATCGGGCCCGCGATCCACAGCACGTGCCAGGGCAGCTCGCGTGTCGGCGCGACGGGTACGTGCAGCAGTTTCTGCGCGCCGTGCCACAGGAACAGGAAACCGGTGACGATGCGCATCAGCGCATAGGTCTGCCCGCCGAATCGCTGCATCAGTGCCGTCATGTTCGTCGCCCTCCCCGGCGCTACTTAACCCCGCGCCTGCGGGCTTGGCAACCCGGCTCCGCCCGGCGGCCGGAAGTCCCTGGCCAGCAGCCCGTAGAGCGCCGTGTCCTGCAGTTCGCCAGCGACCCGCCAGCGCTCGCGCAGCAGCCCCTCGTGGCGGAAGCCGAGCCGCTCGAGCAGCCGGATCGACGCGGCGTTGCGGGGGTCGACGTCGGCCTCCAGCCTGCGCAGCCCCAGCTCGCCGAAGGCGTGGCCGATCAGCGCGCCGAGCGCCTCGGTCATCAGGCCGCGGCCCCATTGCGCGTGCGCCAGTGCGTAGCCGACCTCGGCACGACCGTTGCCGGTGTCGACCTGCAGCAGCGTGCAGGTCCCGACCACGACGTCGTCGTCGACGCCGGCGACGCCCCACTGGTACAGCTCGCGGCGCGCCGCCTTGGCACGGATGTCGGCCAGCAGTGTCTCGGCCGCGGCCCGGTCGGCCAGCGGACCGGAACTCCAGTAGCGCATTACCTGCGGATCCGAGAACACCTCGAACAGCGCGTCGAGGTCGCGCTCGTCGAGGCTGCGCAGCAAGACGCGGCCGGCCCGGATCGTCGGCAACAGGCCGTCGCGGCTCATGACTCGAGCAGCCCCTCGTACAGCCTCAGGTCTGCGTCGGAGAAGCAGCAGAAGGTCGCCTCGCGCAGCGAGCCGGCGCCCGCCTCGAATGCCCGCGCCGCATTGACCGCGATGCGCGCAGCGGCGTCGGGCGGGTAGCCATACGCGCCGGTGCTGATGGCCGGGAAGGCGATCGACTCGAGGCCCGCGTCGCGCGCGAGCTCCAGCGAGCGCTGGTAGCAGGCGCGCAGCAGTTCCGGCTCGCCGGCGCTGCCGCCGCGCCAGACGGGCCCGACCGTGTGGATCACGTGCCGGGCCTTCAGCCGGTGGCCGCCGGTCATCTTCGCGTCGCCGGTCGCGCAGCCGCCGAGCGCCCGGCATTCCTCGAGCAGCCCGGGACCGGCTGCGCGGTGGATCGCGCCGTCCACGCCGCCGCCGCCCAGCAGCGTGCTGTTCGCCGCATTGACGATCGCGTCGACGTCGAGAGTCGTGATGTCCGCGCGTATCGCCCTGAGCTGCATCGTCGCCTCAGGCGGGCCGGGCCGCGAGGTCGTAATCGCCGGCCGCGGTCACGACGACCTCCGCGAACTCGCCGACCGGCAACCGGCCGCCGCCGGTGACGCGAACGACGCCGTCGATCTCCGGCGCGTCGGCCTCGCTGCGCGCGATCGCGTCGTCCCCGTCCGTCGCGTCGACCAGCACGCGCAGCCGGCGGCCGACCTTCGCCGCGAGGCGCTCGCGGCTGATCTGCTGCTGGACCTGCATGAAGCGGTGCCAGCGCTCCTCCTTGACCTCGTCCGGCACCGGGTCCGGCAGCGCATTCGCCGCCGCGCCCTCGACAGGCGAGTACCGGAAGCAGCCGACGCGGTCGAGCCGCGCCTCGCGCAGCCAGTCGAGCAGGATCCCGAAGTCCTCGTCGGTCTCGCCGGGGAAGCCGACGATGAAGGTGCTGCGGATCGTGATGTCGGGCACCGATTCGCGCCAGCGACGGATCCGCGCCAGCGTGTCCTCGGCGTGCGCGGGCCGACGCATCGCCTTCAGCACCCGCGGGCTGCCGTGCTGGAACGGGATGTCGAGATAGGGCAGCACGCGGCCCTCGGCCATCAGCGGCATCACCTCGTCGACGTGCGGGTACGGGTAGACGTAGTGCAGCCGCACCCACAGCCCGAGCTCGCCGAGCTCGCGCGCGAGGTCGTAGAAGCGCGTGCGGATCTCGCGGCTGCCCCAGGTCTCGGCGCGGTACTTCAGATCGGCGCCGTAGGCGCTGGTGTCCTGCGAGATCACGAGCAGTTCGCGGACGCCGGCGTTCTTCAGCCGGATCGCCTCGCCGAGCACCTGCGTGACCGGCCGGCTCGCGAGCCGGCCGCGCATCGACGGGATGATGCAGAAGCTGCAGCGGTGGTTGCAGCCCTCGGAGATCTTCAGGTAGGCGTAGTGGCGCGGCGTCAGCCGCACGCCCTGCGGCGGCACCAGGTCCAGGAACGGGTCGTGGCGCGGCGGCAGGTGCTCGTGCACGGCGCCGACGACTTCCTCGTAGGCCTGCGGGCCGGTCACGCGCAGCACGGCCGGGTGGCGGTCGGTGATCTTCTCGGGCTTCGCGCCGAGGCAGCCGGTCACGATCACGCGGCCGTTCTGCGCGACCGCCTCGCCGATCGCGTCCAGCGACTCATGCACCGCGTCGTCGATGAAGCCGCAGGTGTTGACGACGACCAGGTCGGCGGCCTCGTAGCTCGGCACGACCTCGTAGCCCTCGGAGCGCAGCTGGGTCAGGATCCTTTCCGAGTCGACCAGCGCCTTCGGGCAGCCGAGGCTGACGAATCCGATCCGTGGCGGGCGGGCGGCGGGCGCGTTCATCGGCCGCATAGGGTACACCGCAGCGGCGGGCCTTTCGCGCTAGAATCCCGCCGTGCGCTTCACGAAGATGCATGGGCTCGGCAACGACTTCATCGTTTTCGACGCCCCGCCCGCCGGTGCGCCGGACGCCGCGACGCTGCGGCGCCTGGCCGACCGTCACACGGGCATCGGCTTCGACCAGGCGCTGATGCTCGAGCCGCCGCGCCGCGACGGCACTGCCGTCTATTACCGGATCTTCAACGCCGACGGCCGCGAGGTGGAGCAATGCGGCAACGGCGCGCGCTGCATCGCCCGGCACGTCAGCGCCGCGCGCGGGCTGCCACCGGGGCCGATCCTGATGGACAGCCCGGGCGGAATCGTCGAGGCGCGGGTCCGCGAGGACGGGCTCGTGTCGGTCCGGATGGGCGTGCCGGACTTCGACCCGGCCTCGCTGCCCTTCGACGCCAGCGGCGAAGCCTATGTCTACCCGCTCAGCGTCGGCGGCAGCGAGATCGAGATTGGCGCAGTCTCGATCGGCAACCCGCACGCGGTGATCCGCGTGCCGTCGGTCGCCGACGCGCCGATCGACCGGCTCGGCCCGGCGATCGAGCGCCACCCGCGCTTCCCGAAGCGCGCCAACGTCGGCTTCATGGAGGTGCTCGACCGCGGCCATATCCGGCTGCGCGTGCACGAGCGCGGCACCGGCGAGACGCGCGCCTGCGGCACCGGCGCCTGCGCAGCGGTCGCGGTCGGGCGGCGCCACGGCCTGCTGGACGGGCAGGTGCAGGTGGACCTGCCCGGCGGCCGGCTCGACATACAATGGCAGGGGCCCGGCGAGCCGATCTGGATGACCGGGCCCGCCGAGACGGCATATACGGGAGAGGTCGATACATGAGCACCAGACCGGCAGTCGGCATGGAGATCTCCGAGATGGACGAGGCCTCGGTCGCGTCCTTCCTCGAGACCTACCCGGAGTTCTTCGACCGGCACGCACAGCTGCTGGCGAAGATCCGGCTGCCCGATGCGCGCGGCGGCGGCACGACCGTGTCGCTGCTGGAGCGCCAGGTCGAGGTGCTGCGCGAGCGCTCGCGCCAGCTGGAGCGTCGGCTCGCCGAGTTCGTCGAGGTCGCGCGCGCCAACGACGCGCTCGGCGCGCGGGTGCTGGCGATGGCCGGGCGCCTGGTCGCCGCGCGCGACCGCGCGCAGGTCGTCGCCGCGATCGAGGCCTCGCTGCGCGAGGACTTCGGCGCCGGCACCTCGGTGCTCGTGCTGGTCGACGACGAGGCAGCGCCGGGCAGCGACTCGGCCTTCCTGCGCACGGTGAAGCCCGACGCGGCGGAACTGCGCTCCTTTGGCACGCTGTTCGAGTCCGGCAAGCCGCGCTGTGGCCAGCTGCGCGACAGCCAGCGCGACTGGCTGTTCGGGGCCGAGGCGGTCTCGATCGGCTCCGTCGCGCTGGTCCCGCTCGGCCCGAAGGGCCGCCTCGGCCTGCTGGCCTGCGGCTCCAACGACACGCACCGGTTCAACCCGACGATGAGCACGGATTTCCTCGCGCGCATCGGGGAACTGATCGCCGCTGCGCTCGACGCAGGCTGATGCAGGCCCAGGCCGCCGCCTGGATCGAGCGCTACCTCGGGCACCTGCGCAACGAGCGCCGGCTGTCGCCGCACACCGAGTCGAACTACCGGCGCGACCTCGCCGCGCTCGCCGCATTCTGCGACGCCGAGGGCATCGACGACTGGCAGCGGCTGGACAACTTCCATGTCCGCACCTTCGCCGCCCGCGAGCACCGCGACGGGCTCGGCCCGCGCAGCATCCAGCGGCGGCTCGCGGCGCTGCGCGGCTTCTTCAATTACCTGATCCGCGAGGGCCAGCTGCGCGCCAACCCGGCCGCCGACGTGCGTGCGCCGAAGGCCGCGAAGCGGCTCCCGAAGACGCTGGATCCCGACCAGGTCGCGAGCCTGCTGGAGCGCGGCGACGACTCGCCGCTGGCCTGCCGCGACCGCGCGATCCTCGAATTGCTGTACTCGTCGGGCCTGCGGCTGGCCGAGCTGGTCGGGCTCGACGTCACGGACCTCGACCTGGCCGACCGGACGGTCCGCGTGACCGGCAAGGGAAACAAGACCCGCGTGCTGCCGGTCGGCCGCAAGGCCGTCGCGGCGCTGCAGCGCTGGCTGGGCGAGCGCGCGGCGCTCGCGAAACCCGGCGAGGCGGCGTTGTTCACGGGCCAGGGCGGCCGGCGCCTCGGCGCGCGCGCGGTGCAGCAGCGCATCCGCCGCTGGGCCGCCGCGGCCGGCAGCAGCGTGCCGGTCTACCCGCACCTGCTGCGGCATTCCTTCGCGACCCACCTGCTCGAGTCCAGCCGCGACCTGCGCGGCGTGCAGGAACTGCTGGGCCACGCCGACATCAGCACGACCCAGGTCTACACGCACCTTGATTTCCAGCACCTCGCCCGCATCTACGACGAGGCGCACCCCCGCGCGAAGCGCCGCAAGTAACTGATCTCCATGGGCAAGCAGGCATTCGACGCACACGGCACGACGATCCTGTCGGTGCGGCGCGACGGCGTCGTCGCGATGGGCGGCGACGGACAGGTCACGCACGCAAACACCGTCATGAAGGGCAATGCGCGCAAGGTGCGCCGGCTCTACGACGGCAAGGTGCTGGCCGGCTTCGCCGGCGGCACGGCCGACGCGTTCACGCTGTTCGAGCGCTTCGAGGGCAAGCTCGAGAAGTTCGGCAACCTGACCCGCGCCGCGATCGAGCTCGCGAAGGACTGGCGCACCGACCGCGCGCTCAGGCGGCTCGAGGCGCTGCTGTGCGTCGCCGACGACAAGGCCTCGCTGATCATCTCCGGCAACGGCGACGTGATCGAGCCGGAGGCGGACGTGATGGCGATCGGCTCCGGCGGCCCCTACGCACTGGCCGCCGCGCGCGCGCTGATCTCGAACACGAAGCTGCCGGCGCGCGAGGTCGTCGAGCGCTCGCTGCTGATCGCCGCAGACATCTGCATCCACACCAACCGCAACCTCGTCATCGAGCAGCTGCCGGAGGCCTGAGGCCCCGGCCGGAAACCCATGTCGACCATGACACCCCGGGAGATCGTCCAGGAGCTGGACAAGCACATCGTCGGCCAG
>JBFGAO010000009.1:0-12157 GCA_041568095.1 Steroidobacteraceae bacterium
CGAGCCAGCCATTCAGTTGCCAGCCTCGGCGTCTACGTCAGCCTCCCAGGCCTCAAGCCGAGCGTGCAGTTGCCTGACGACCTCTGGATGCCGTGCCGAGAGGTTCTCGCGTTCCCCGACGTCCGATGCGATGTCGAACAGCAGCGGCCGGTTTCCATCCACGACAAGCTTCCAGCGACCGGCCCGCGCGGCCTTCTGTTGCCACGGACGGAGAACCCGCCAGAACAGTGTCCGCGGCACGGCTTCCGCTGAACCCGTGAGCATCGGCATCAAGTCAATCCCTTCGAGCCGCGCGGCCGCCGTGGGCGTCGCACCAGCCGCAGCTAGCATCGTCGCAGTCAGGTCCATCGTGATCGCAGGGAGCGATGACGTGCTCCCGGCGGCAATCCGGCCCGGCCAGCGAAGGATCGTCGGCACGCGGATGCCGCCCTCCCAGACCGAGCCCTTGTAATGGAACAGCGGCAGGTTGTCCGACAGCCACTCGCCGCCGTTGTCGTTCGTGAAGATCACGAGCGTGTCATCGCTCAGGCCGAGCCGGTCCAGCGTGTCGAGGATGCGGCCGATGCCCTCGTCCATGCGCTCGACCATCGACACGTAATCAGCGCGGCTGCTGGTCGGGTCGTCGAGCGGGCCCAGGTGGCGCGCCTGATCAGGCGCCGTAGACGGGTCGTCGGGTCGCTGGTATGGCCAGTGCGGCGCGCCGTGCGAGACGTCGATGAAGAACGGCTGCCCCGCCTGCTCCTCGATGAAGCGTACCGCGCGCTCGGTGATCAGGTCGGTCAGGTACTGGCCGTCGGCTTCCACCGGCGTCTCGTTCTCGAACAGGTCGTGGTCGATCGGCGAGTGCCTGCCGGGCGTGTGCCGGTAGTAGTCCACGTAGCCGCTCTTGAACCCGAAGAAGTATCCGAAGCCATGTGCGCGCGGCGAGAACTCCTCCTGCCAGCCCAGGTGCCACTTGCCGACCAGCGCGGTCGCATAGCCGGCGTCCTGGAGCAGCCGGGGCAGCGACCGGCCTGTCGGCTTCAGGCCATGCGTGTAGTCCCGCTCCGGGTTCGCGCCCATTGGCTCTTCGAGCGCAAAGCGCTGCTGGTAGCGGCCGGTCATCAGCGCGGCGCGGGTCGGCGTGCAGAAGGCGCCGTTGGCGTAGAAGTCGGTCAGCCTGACGCCCTCGCGCGCCAGTCGGTCGAGGTGGGGCGTCCGGATGTCCGTCGCGCCGTAGCTGGCGAGGTCGCCATAACCCAGGTCGTCCGTGACAATCAGCACGATGTTGGGCCTGCCGGCCGTCGGTAATTCGGCACTGACGGACTGGCCGGCGACGGCCAGCAGCACACACAGTGCCGCCGTGCCGATGCCGCGCATCATGACGCGTCGCACGCGGGCCGGACTGGCGACTCGGCCAGATCGCCGACCACCGTCGTCCAGGAGCGCACCTGCCAGCGCTTCACCAGTCCCGCCTTGACGTAGGGATCTGCGCGGGCGAAGCGCTCGGCAACCTCGGGTGAATCTCCCTGGAACAGCAGCGCCGCGCCGTCAGCCGGGTCGGCATAGGCGCCACCCAGCACGAGCTCCCCTTGCGACTGTGCGCGCCAGGCGCGCGCCAGGTGCTCGTCGCGGAACTCGCTTCGGCGTTCCAGGTAGTCGTCGACGTAGTCGTAGAACAGCAGGTAGTGCATCCGGGCTCCCGGCGCGGCCGGATCCGTCAGCGGCGGAATCCGGATTCGAGGATGAAGAATTTCGGCTTCAGGTGGCCGAGCGGCTCGCGCAGCTTGTCGATCTCCCCGGCCGGGCCGTGGATCTCGAGCCGCGTCAGGTCGGCGATCTTGAATGCCTCCTGCAGCATCGGCGTGACGTTCTTGAAGTGCGCCAGCACGCCTTCTGCATCGTCATAGCTCTCGCGGCAGAAGGCCTCGTCGCCGTGGAAGCTGAAGCCGTAGAACTGGCACTTCGGTTCCTTGCGGGTCTGCTCCACGCAGCGCTCACCGATGGCCTTGAAGGCCTCCAGCTTGCCGTCGTGGACCTTGAAGTAGGGGACGATCGAGCAGGACTTGTCGTTCGTCGGCATGGGATTCCCCCTCTTTTTTTCGCGCCCTACCCTAGCACAGATCCCGCCTGGCCCCCGACGGGCCACAGCCACAGGATCGCGCCGCCGGCCAGCAGCGCGCCGCCGAACAGCAGCAGGATCTCGCGCAGCAATTCGCGGCTGCCGAAGGCCGCGACGAGCCCCGCCTTGAACACGAGGTTCGACATCGACGCGACCAGGATGATGCGCCAGCCCGTGTCGGTATCGAGGCGGCCCTGGTCAGCCAGGCGCGCGGTCGACAACGTGATCGCATCCATGTCGGCGAGCCCGGACAGCACGGCCACCGTGTAGAGGCCGGCCGCGCCGAATTCCTCCTTGGCTGCCGCGACGGCGAGCAGGATCAACGCATAGAGCCCACCGAACACGAGGGCCAGCTTCATGTCCGCCGGGTTGCCGCGATGCGGCAGCTGCGGATCGGCACCGCGCGTGCGACGCCAGGCCAGCAGGCCGATCAGCAGGCAGGCGACGAGCATCGCGACCAGCGGCGGTGCGATGTCCACGAAGCGCTGACGTGCGACCGCCGCGATCTCGACCAGCACGCGCAGGAACACCGTCGCGGCCGCGATCATGATCACCAGCGCCGCGAGGCCTGCGGTCGTCGGCGAGTCGGCCGACCGGCGCGCATAACTGACCGTCGTGGCCGTGCTGGAGACGAGCCCGCCGAGCGTCCCGCCCAGCACGGCGCCTGCCCGCGCGCCGAATACGGTGTAGGCGACGTAGCCCGCGAGGCTGATGCCGACGATCAGCACGACCATCAGCCAGATGTTGAACGGGTTCAGGACCTCGTAGGGACCGAAGACCCGGTTCGGCAGGACCGGCAGGATCACCAGCGTCACGAGCGCGAACTGCATGATGGCCTTGACGTCGCCCTCCTCGATGCCGGCTACGAAGGCGTGCAGCGGCGCCTTGTAGTGCAGCAGCAGCGCGATCGCGCCGCCCAGCGCGACCGCGACGGCCATCTCGCCGACGACGACGTAGGCGCCCACGCCGTACAGCAGCACGGCCGCGATCTCGGTGGTCTGGCCGGCGTCGGTGTCGCCACCCTTCGAGCGGATCAGGTTGCCGACTGCAAACAGCGCGGCCACCGCCACCAGGCCGGCGGCGAGGACCCAGCCACCATGCTCCGCGGCCAGCCAGGCGCAGACCGTGCCGAACATCGCGATCAGCGGGAAGGTCCGGATGCCCGCGACCGACGACTCGGTGCGCTCGCGCTGCAGCCCGACCAGCAGGCCGAGCATCAGCGACACGGCGAGCTCGACGAAGACGTTGCCGGTCATCGGGGCTCCGTGGGTCTGGGAGCCCCACTCTAGCAACGCACAAGATGGCCGTCAGTTCGTAGCCTGCGCTGCCCCAAATCAGGCACCCTGAGTCCGTGGCGGCACTGCGGGGATGCCAGCGCCTCCACCGGACCGCGGAGGAATGCCGGCATGCGCGATGCGGTGACAGGAAAGCGCTCGATGGCGGGACTCGTTGCGCTGGCGGCCGTCGTGCTGCTGTGGCAGTGGCTCGGCCTCGGCGAGCTGCTCGAGTACCGCCGCGAATTGCTCGCCGGCCAGCCCTGGCGGCTGCTGAGCGCGCACCTCGTCCACTTGTCCTGGGCGCATGCGCTTGTCAATGCCGGCGCCTTGCTGCTGCTCGGCCGGCTGATCGGTCCCTGGCAGGCGCCGTGGCAGCAATGGCTGACGCTGGCGCTGGCCGCGCCCGCGATCTCGCTGGTCCTCTGGGCCGCGCTGCCGGAACTGGACTGGTACCGGGGATTGTCGGGCGTGCTGCACGCCTGGTTCTTCGCCGGCTTCCTGGGCTGGGCGGCAGCAGCACGCGGCAGCGCGCGCCTGCTGCCGGTCGCCGCGCTGCTGGCGGGGGCAGCCAAGGTACTGGCCGAGCAGCCCTGGGATAACGCCGTCTTCCCGCATGCGCATTGGCTCGACGCGGCGGTCGTGCCACAGGCGCATCTCGCCGGTGCCGTCGTCGGCATCGCACTGGGCCTGTCCTTCCTGCTGGGATCGCGCGGCGCCGCAGCGCGATAGCGCCCGCGTTCAGGGCACGGCGCCGGGAATCACCGTGGCCTCGAGGTCCAGCCAGGCCGGCTCGTCGCCGCAGATCGCCTGGATCCGGAAGCGCAGCCAGCCCGGCGACAGCGGAGTCAGCATGCCCGGCTGGTCCTGGACGGCCTGCCGGTCGAGCTGCGGCGGATCGCCCTGCTCGACGGTGATCGTCAATGGCACGCCGTCCAGCCTTGCACCGCGTGCATCCAGCGCCGCGACCTGCAGCACGCCCAGTGGGAAGGGTTCGCCGGCAACGACGACCACGGGTTCGTCCGGACCGGCCAGCGCGACGGGCTGCGGCTGCGCGCACATCTCCGCCAGGTCCGGTGCAGAGAACAGGCGGTACTCGACGCTTGCGCGGCCCTGCGAACGTGTCAGCGCCTCACCGACCGTGATCCAGCGGCTCTCGCCGGGATCGGGCGTCTGTGGCGCCACCGGCGCCGCGGCCGCCTGTGCCACAACGATGAGCGTGAGCCACTGCATCAGGACTCCGGTGCTTGCCGCAGCCTGGCCAGCATACGCCTCCCGATCAGCGTGATCACGCCGTCGCCGCCCAGCTTCGCCTCCTCTCGCAGCAGGCCCTGCAGGATGTCAGCGGCGCCGTGCCGCTGGCGCAGCACCGGCACGGCGTAGCGGTACAGGTAGGGCACGGCCTCCAGCCGCTGCAATGAAAATCGCGCGTTGATCTCCGGCAGCATCCGGGACATCGGGTGCAGGTCCTCGCCATGCTCGTCCCGCCAGGCCCGCCAGGCCCGCCAGGAGTCCGCGCTATCGAGCAGCGCGCTCGCGAGCTCGCCAGGCGCGGCCTCGATCCAGCCTGCCTGCCCTGCCTCGCGCAGCCAGCGGGCCAGCCAGTTGACGAGTCGGGCATCCGCGTCCTCGAGGGCGAAGTCCTCGATCAGCAGGCAGCCGCCCGGCTTCAGCAGCGCGGCCGCGCGATCGAGCGAGCCTGCGAGGTCTGCAAGATGATGCAGCGAGCGCGTGAAGGCGATCGCGTCCGCCGGTGCACCGTCGTAGTCGGGCCAGTCCGCGACGGCCGCATCGACGCCGCGCTGCTGCGCGAGCGCCACCTGCTCCGGATCCGCGTCCAGGGCCCGCACCCGCAGGCCGTGCCGATTCGCCAGTTCCGCCGCGACCCGGCCATCGCCGCAACCGACCTCCAGCAGTTCCGCGCCGGCGCGCAGGGCTCCTGCCAGGAAGCGGACCGTCTCGCCCACAGGAAGGTCAGCAGGACTTGCAGGATTCCGGAGTTCGGCTGGCTCAGAGGCCATGACTGAATACCGGCTGCAGCGCAATCTGCTCGGCGGCATAGGGCAGTTCCAGCGGCCGCGCCGACAGCAGGCAGAACTCTGGCGTCGGGCCCAGCGTCATCTGGCGGCCCCAGAGGCCGGCGCCGTCGCGACACAGCGGGTCCAGCGATCCGAGGAACTCCGGGTAGCTCATGCCCCCGGGCTTGCTGAGCCAGTAGGCGATCGTGGCCGGCGCCGGTCGGCCGAGGCGCAGCCGGTACAGGCCGGCCGTTCCCCATCCGGCCTGCGCGGCAATCCGGTCATGCGCAGCGCGGCGCTGCGCGTCGACGGCCGCCGCGTTCAGCGAGTCCAGCTGCCCGGAATGCTCTAGCAGGTGCCAGTCCTCGTACAGTGCGGCGCCCGGCCCCGCCCAGGAGGCGGCACCCAGCCGGTACACGGCGACCGCCTGCAGCCCGGCGATCGGCGTCGTCCACAGCGCCTCGTGGAACGCGCGAAGGCAGGCCTCGTAGTCGTCGCGCGTCGCTGCGTCGCGCGGGCGATGCCAGGAGACGTAGGCCAGCGTGGCGGCCGCAGCCACCTAGGCTTCCGGCGTCTGGATCAGCCCCGTATGGGCCTGTTCCCGCTTCTTCTCGCGCTTCAGCGCGCGCTTCTCGGCCTTGGTGTGCAAGGGCTTCTTCTTCGTTTCCTTGCGCCGATCCATGTTCTTGGACATGGCCCCTCCTCCTTCAATGACTTATCAGCGTTTACTCAAGTTCTTTCTTGATCTTCAGACTTTGCGCAGGAAAAGGTCGAACTCGCCCCGCTGCGAGCCGGCCTCGTCCTCGGGGCCACCGGGCCCGAAGCTCACCAGCAGCAGCGCCTGCTCGGCTTCAGACAGCGCATTGAGCAGGCGGTCGGGCCCGTTCAATTCGTGACCGGCAAAGTACATCTGCGTCGTCAGTTCATGAAAGCCACGGCGGGCCACCTTGAAGTGGATGTGCGGCGGCCGCTGCCACTCGCCGTCGACGGCATAGGCCCCCGGCATGATCGTCTTGATCGCATACCGGCCTTCCCTGTCCGTGATGATCCTGCCCCAGCCCTGGAAATGCGGATCCAGTGGCGCCGTGCTGGTATCGCTCTCGTGGTCGTAGCGCCCGTGGGTATTGGCCTGCCACACGTCGATCAGCGCGCCCTCGACGGGCCGGCCCCCGGCATCGAGCACGCGTCCGGATACATAGGTGACCTTGCCGGCGGCCCGCGCGCTGTGGCCCTGGATCTGCGTCAGGTCCAGGTCGGTATCGGCCTGCGGACGCGTCGGAAAGAAAGGCCCCTCGGTCTGCGTCGGCGTGACTGTCGCGTTCGCGGCCGCCGCCCAGCCCAGCGCGCCGCCGATCCCCGCGCCGAGCACGGCGCGCCTCGAGTAGATGCTGCTCATCAGACCCCCTTCAGTTCCGGGGTGGCAGCCTCGAGAAGTTCAGCGTGAAGCCCTTGCCCGCCAGGTCGCTGACCGTCACTTCGAGCCTGCCCTCCCCATCGAGCCGGTAGGCGATGCGCTGCGGGAAGTCGTGCGCCGGGTTCTCGAACACGAGGCGTCCTGCACTGCAGTCGACCAGCCGGAATGCGACGGGCAGTTCATTCTCCTCCACCTTGGCGACATAGAAAACCCGCGAGGACATCTCGACCAGGCGCAGCGTCTCGAAGGTCCGCAGCGCCTCGCTGCCGGCCTTGCGGGACATCCCTCGCCCTTCCCAGGTCGACTCCGACACGGCAGCCCAGGACTCGACGACCTCGCCGCCCGGCGACGGCGCCGCCCAGACGCCGAGCAGCCAGTCTGCGGCGGCCAGCGATGTGCAGTCCGGGGCCTCCGCGGCCGCGGTCCCGCCGGCGACGAGCAGCAGGCTGGCGACGACGCAACGCGCCCCGTTCATGGCCCGTCCTTCGACTCGCGTGACTCCGCCCAGGCCAGCATCTCTTCCAGCGGCAATGGCCGGCAGTGCAGGTAACCCTGGGCCTCGTCACAGTCGAGCTGCCGCAGCAGGTTCATCTGCTCCTCGGTCTCGACGCCCTCCGCGACGATGCGCATGTTGAGCGACTTCGCAAGCCCGACGATCGTCGTCGTGATCGTCATCGCCGACGGCACCGAGGCCATCCGGCTGATGAAAGAGCGGTCGATCTTCAGGATGTCGATCGGCAGGCCGATCAGGCGGCTCAGCGACGAGTAGCCGGTACCGAAGTCGTCGATCGCGATCCGCACGCCGGCAGCTCGTACCGCCCTGAGCTTCTCGGTCGAGGCCTCGAAGTCCGCGACGATGCTGCCCTCTGTCACCTCGAGGTCGATCGGCGCAGAGGTCTCCGCGCCCGTGACGATGGCCATGACGCGGCTGACGAAGTCCGGGCGCTGCAATTGCGCGGCCGCCAGGTTGACCGCGACCCGCAGCCTGGGCAGACCTGCCGCCTGCCAGCGCCGGCAGTCGCGCGCCGCCGTCTCCAGCACCCAGTAGCCGACGTCGACGATCAGCCCGGAGTCTTCCAGCACGCTGAGGAACTCACCGGGCGGAACCGTGCCCCGCTGCGGGTCGTTCCAGCGCAGCAGCGCCTCGACCGAACGCACCCGCCCATTGCGGATGTCGACGACCGGCTGGTAATGAACGACGAACTGGCTTTCGGCCAGCGCGTTCTGCAGGCGGTATTCCAGCGCGAGGCGCTCGGCGATCTCGGATCGCAGAGCCGTCGTGTACTCGCAGACGCGCTCCCCCGATTGCCTCGCGCGCAACAGGGCGGCTTCGGCGTTCTGCAGCAGCGCCTCCGGGTCGAACGACTTGCGGTCCGCCGGTGCCGTGCCCATCCGGATCGCAAGGCTCAGCGAGCTGCCCTCGATGACGAACGGGCGCTGGAAGATCCACGCGACCTGCCGCACCAGGAACTCCCCGGGGCCGGCCAGCGCAAACATCCCGCCGCCCAGGTGCGCGATCCAGTCCGGGTTGGCGATGCGGCTGCGCAGCCGGCCGGCGACCCGCTGCAGCAAGAGGTCGCCGAAGGCGCGGCCGTGACGGTCATTGACGACGTGCAGGCGCTCGATGTCGAACACGACCACCGACGCCAGCTGCTCGGCGGGCGCACCCTCTGCATGGGCCCGCGCCAGCCGCTCGCAGAACAGCGAGCGCTTCGCGAGGCCCGTCAGCGGGTCGAAGTAGGACAGGAACTGCACCGCATCCTGGCGCTCATGGAAGCGCAGCGCGAAAGCCAGGTTGTTGGCGAGCTCCTGCAGCAGCCGCAGTTCCTGGTGGTCGAGGAATCCCTCCCGCGACACGCCGACCGTCAGGGCCCCGATCGCGGTGCCGTCGACGACGAGCGGCACGGCCGCCAGCGCGACGACGTCGCGCGCGAGCTCCTGCTCGAGCACGCCGGGAGCTTCGCCGCATGCATGCAGCCGCGCCTCCCCGGAGGCGATCGCGAGCCCGGTCACGCTCTGCGATCCCCGGCCGGCAACGAGCGGGATTCCGAGGGGCCGCGCGTCGGCATCGAGGCCCGCGCTGGCCACGACCCGCGCCTCGCGGGCGCGCGACTCGACGCGCGAGACCAGCGCAAACCGGTAGCCACCGATCCCGGTCGCGAGCCGGCAAGCCTCCGCCAGCAGGTCCTCGACGCGCTGTGCGCGGATCGCGACCGAACTGAAGTCGCTCTGCATCTTCAGCACGCGCGCCATCCGCGCGATCCGGGCGGCGGCTACGCGCTGCTCGGTGACGTCACGGTCGCTGCCGAAGTAACCGACCACCCTGCCGCGCGGGTCCAGGCGAGCGACGATGGTGCGCTCCAGCCAGCGCAGGCTGCCATCCGCCGCGACCCAGCGCGCCGTGATCGAGCGCAGCGCGGGCCGGTCGCGCCCCATCCCGGCCAGCGCGTCGCGCATCGCCGTGACGTCTTCCGGGTGCATCAGCTCATCCTGCAGACAGCCCGCCAGCGTGTCGGGCTCGATGCCCAGCAGTTCGCGGACCGCGCCGTTCGTGGACTGGAAGCGGCGCTCGGCATCCAGCTCCCAGATCCAGTCGCGGCTGGTCTCGGAGATCTCGCGCAGCATCGTGGCCGAGCGGCGCTGCTCCGCGCGTGCCTCGGCCTCCTGCAGCGCGCGCCGGACCGCCGCCGGCAGCCGGGCCGGGTTGTGCTTCAGCACGTAGTCGGTCGCGCCGGCACGGAGGCCCTGCACGGCGCGTTCCTCGCCGATCGTCCCCGACAGGAAGATGAACGGCAGGTCGGGACGCAGTTCGCGCACGATCGCCAGCGCATCCAGGCCATCAAAGGATGGCATCGAGAAATCGGCGAGAACGAGCTCGGGATGGAAGCGCGACAGCGCGTCGCGGAAGCCCTCCTCCTGGTCGACCCGCGTCCACTGCACGCGCAGGCCATCGCGCTCGAGGCTGCGCACCGCGAGCTCGCAGTCGGTGGCGCTGTCCTCGGCAAAAAGAACCCTGATCTCGCGGTCCATCGCGTCCCTTGCCTAGGCCTGGCTCGCCGGCCGGTTGACGGCCAGCCAGTAAAATCCTACCTGCGCCACGGCCTCGGCGAACTTGCGGAAGTCGACCGGCTTGACGATGTAGCTGCTGACGCCGAGGTCGTAGCTCTTCGCGACGTCGACCTCCTCGGCGCTCGAGGTCATGATCACGACCGGGATGGACCGCAGCGAAGCGTCCCGCCGGATCTCCTGCAGCACCTCGTGGCCGCTGACCTTGGGCATCTTGAGGTCGAGCAGGACAACCTTCGGGTTGCCGGCGGGCCGGTCCGCGTAACGGCCCTCGCGGCGCAGGTACTGCAGCGCCTGCTCGCCGTCACGGACGCGCACGACGCGGTTCGAGAACTTCGCCTTGTTCAGCGCGCGCAGCGTGATCTCGGCGTCCGTGTCGTCGTCCTCGGCGTACAGCAACTCGATAGGCTCGATGCGGGTCATGCCTTCTCCCTGGCAGGCAACGCAAACCGGAAGGTCGCCCCCCGTCCGGGCGCTGCCTCGGCCCAGATCCTCCCGCCGTGGCGGGCCAGGATCCTCGCGACCAGCGCCAGCCCGACCCCGGTGCCCGGGAACTCGTCGGCGTGGTGCAGCCGCTGGAAGACCCCGAACAGCTTGTCAGCGTAGCGCATGTCGAAGCCTGCGCCATTGTCGGCAACGCGATACACGACCTCGCCGTGCTGCAGGCCACCGTCGATCTCGACCCGCGCGTCGTCGCGGCGGCCCGAGTACTTGACCGCATTGTCGACCAGATTCTGCCAGACCTGCTGCAGCAGGCCAGGATCTGCCTCGCAATCCGGCAGGTCGCCGATCACCACCGCCGGGCGCCTGTCCTGGCGGCCTGCCAGCGCCTGCTCGACGGCCAGCTCGACCAGTGGCCGCACGTCGACCGTCTGCTTGCGCAGCGGCACCCGCGCGAGCCGGGCAAACTCCAGCAGGTCGGAGATCATGCCGGCCATCCGCGCGGCCGCATTGCGGATGACGTTTATGTAGCGCCGGCCCTGGTCGCCGACGCGCTCGCCGCAATCCTGCTCGAGCAGCTCGGCGAAACCGTCCATTGCCCTGAGCGGCGCCCGCAGGTCGTGCGAGACGCTGTACGAGAAGCTCTCGAGCTCCTTGACCGTCAACTCGAGCTGCAGCGTGCGCTCCTGCAGACGTGATTCCGATTGCCGCGTGGCCTCCGCCAGCGAGGCACTGGTCGCGAGCTCCTGGCGCAGCCGCAGGAAGGCAATGGCCAGCGTCGCGATCGCCAGCGCGAGGAACATCCCGCCCAGGCCCGCGAGCATGCGCACCGCGCGCAAGTCGATCGCACGCTGCTCGTCCAGTTGCGCACGGGCCAGCTCGCCAATGGCATCGACGGCCAGCCGCATCTCGCCGACCGCCTGCCAGAGCAGATCGCTTTCGAGCATTCGCTCCGCCGCTTCCTCGCCATCCGCGCGGTGCGCCCGTTCCATCGCCTGCATGATGCCAACGCGACCCTCGGCGGCCCGCTCGACGCGGTCCAGCGCCTTGTCGAGTTCGGGCTGGCCCCCGGTCAGGCCGCGCAAGGTGGCGAGCTGGCGCCGGTAGTCGGCCAGCGCAGCATCGCGCAGTCCCAGGTAGCGTTCGTCCCCCGTGGAAGCGTAGGCCCGCGTTTCGGCCGCCGCGCCATTGAGCGCACCGCGCAGCGACTCGACATGAGCGATCATCCCCAGGTTCCGCTCGATCGTGCGCTGGGTCACCAGCACATTCCTGAGGACCAGCGCGACGGCCAGCGCGAGCAGCAGCAGCACTGCCGTCATCGCGCCGACCATCCATGCCTGCCGCCTGCCCGGCAGGCCGGTGGCGACAGTCGCGGGCATCGTCCCCGCCCCGCTCATGGCCCGGTCGGGCGGCCCGCCTGCGAGCGCCGCAGGCGCGCCATCAGCCCGAAAAGTTTCACCGGGTCGGTCGGCTCCTGGCCGGCGCCCTGGTACTCGCGATACAGCGTCGCGACGTTGACGGCGATGCGCTCCGCGTCCAGCCAGTGCCGGAATTCGCCCCGCGCAATGTCGACGGCCGCCTGCTCCGCGTCGAGGCCCGCGTCGACGCGGGCCCGCGCCTCGCGGTCAACGTAGCGCAGGTATTCCTGCACGCGCCGGACGCCGGCCGCGTCGGTCAACGGCCCGTGGCCCGGCACGATGTGCTCGGCATCCAGCGACAGGATCCAGTCGCAGGCCTTCAGCCAGTTCGACACCGGGCCCGCCCAGACGATCGGGGTGCTGTCGATGAACAGGATGTCGCCGGTGAAGATGGTGCGCGCGCCGGGAACCCAGACCAGCACGTC
>JBFGAO010000010.1:0-12029 GCA_041568095.1 Steroidobacteraceae bacterium
CCAGGGGCCGGTGGCGATGCCGAGATCGCCGCCGGCGGACATCTGCGCAAGATCGGGCTGCCATTCCAGCGTGCCGGGCAGGTCGTCGTTGCTGGTCCAGGCCGCGCGGCCCCAGACCGGGCCGGGCTGCAGCACGATCGAGTCCTCGGCGAGGAAGGCCAGGAAGCCGGCCTTGGTGCCTTGTGCACGCACGGCCGCCGCGAAGCGCCGCTCGAGGTCCACGACCTGCGCGTGCGAGGCAGCCGGCGACTCATCCGTCGCGGGTGCATCCGCCTGGCGGCAGGCGGCCAGCGTGGCCGCCAGCGCTGCTGGCGCGACGATCACGGCAATCCCCCGTAACATGCGCTGTCCTCCCCTGCCGGCCGCGTGCCCTACAGTACACGAGCCGCAGGCCAGACCGGAGCGCCGCAGGACCCGTGAACCGGACAGCACAGCCAGTGACAGGAAACACGGGCAACGGCACCGGCGCGGACCGTTACCGGGCGCTGCTCGATGCATCGCTCGACATCCTGTGCATCCTCGATCCCGAGGGACGCGTCACCTACGTCAACGCCGCCGTCTCGCGCATCCTCGGCCATGCGCCCGAGGAGTTGCTCGGCAGTTTCGGATTCGACCTAGTGCATCCCGACGAGCGCCCGGCGGCGCTGGCGCGCTTTGCCGAATTGCGCGCCAACCCGGCCGACCCGGGCCAGTTGGCGACCTACCGGATGCGCTGCCGCGACGGCAGCTACCGTCACCTCGAGGCGCTGACGCGCAATGCGGTCGGCGACCCGGCCGTGCGCGGCTACACGATCGCCTTCCGCGACGTCAGCGAGCGGCAGGCCGCGGAATCGGCACGGCAGCGTGCCGATGAGCGCCTGCGCCTCGCGATGGGCGAGGCGGAATCGCGCCGCGAGCGGCTGGAGGCGGCCGTCTGGGCAGGCGCGATGGGCGTCTGGGAATGGTATCCGCAGCGCGACCTGACCGAGTACGACGCGCGCAGTGCGGAACTCTACGGCCTCGACAAGGATTCCCGCGCGGTGGATCACGCGGGCTGGATCGCGCTGCTGCACCCGGACGATCGCGACGTGTCGGATGCCGTCAGCCACGCGATGCTGCGCGGCGAGAGGCAAACCCTCGAGTTCGAGTTCCGGGTCCGCGACGCGCAGGGCCAGTGGCGCTGGCGGCTGGACCGCGGCCGCGTCGCCGACACCGACAACGAAGGCCGGGTGCTCAGGGTCATCGGCGTCACGCTCGACATCGACGAACGCAAGCGCGCTGAGCTCGAGGTCGAGGAGCGCGGCCTGCAGCTGGACCTCGCGCTGCGCGCCTCCGGGCTCGGCCTCTGGGACTGGGACCTCGCGAGCGACCTCGTCTACGTCGACCAGCGCTATACCGGCATGCTCGCGCTCGGCGAGCACACGGAGCGCTTCCCGTCCGCCGAACTCGCGAAGCGCGTCCACCCGGAGGACCGCGACGAGGCCTTCGCCGCGATCATGGCCTGCCGGGAAAACCGGAGTGCTGCCGTCGAACTGGAGACGCGCATGCTCCGCGGCGACGGCCAGCTCGTGCATGTCCGGCTGCAGGGCTTCGCGCCACGCCGCGACGAGCAGGGTCGCGCGACACGGATGATCGGCACGATTGCCGACATCACGGCCGAAGATCGCGCCGCGGAACTGATGCGCAGCACGCACGAGATCGCCCGCATCGGCGGCTACGAATTGCGGCTGGATACCGGTGTCTACGAGTGGACCAGCGGCATGTACACGCTGTTCCGCGTGCCGGAGGACTTCGTACCCACCGAGGAGTCGCTGCTGTCGCTGGTCGCGCCGGCCAGCCGCGCGCGCGTGCAGGACGCCATGCGCCGCGTGGCGACGACCGGCGAGCCTTTCGACTTCGAGTACGAGGCGCGCACGGCCTATGGGCGGACGCTGTGGGTCCGGCAGATCGCCCAGGCCGAGATGCTGGACGGGCAGCCGATCCGGGTGTTCGGTGTCATCGGTGACGTCACGGTCCGGCATGCGCTGGAGCTGGAGCTGCTGGAAGCGGCCAACGTAGAGCAGCAGCGCCTGGGCCACGAATTGCACGACGGGCTGGGCCAGCAGCTGACCGGCATGGCGCTGATGCTGCAGGGCGTCGCCGAGGCGCTGGGCAGCAAGGATACGGAACTGGCCGGGCGCGTCGCGCAGGTCAACGAGATGGTCGGCGACGCGATCCGCAGCACGCGTGCGCTGGCCCACGGTCTCGCACCGGTCAGCGTGCGCCGCGGCGGGCTCGAGGAAGCGCTCCGTGTCCTCGCGGCCGACGCGAGCCGCAGCCTCGGCTGCGACGTCCGCTTCCATTGCAGCCGCAACGGCGAGCTGCGCCTCGACGAGGTCGCCGGCAACCACCTGTACAGGATCACGCAGGAATCCCTGAACAACGCGGTCCGGCACGGCAAGGCGCAGCAGGTCTCGGTCCAGTTGCACGTCAGCCCGGACTCGGTGCTGCTGCGCATCGACGACGACGGATCCGGCATCACGGCCATCGGCAGCGCCGGGCTGGGGCTGCGCGGCATGGCCTACCGCGCGCAGTCGCTGAATGGCACGTTGCAGGTGCTGCGCCGGCCGGCTGGCGGCACGCGCGTGCAACTGGAATGCCCGCAGCCGGAGCCGGCCGGCTGAAGCCTCAGCCGGCGTAGCGCGCGGCGGCCGCAGCGAGCTCGCCGGCGACCCGCTCCCGCAGCGCCCGCGGCGCGAGCACCTCGACGCTGGTGCCATGGCGCAGCACGTCCATGACCAGCTCCTGCTCGTGGCTGTAGGGCAGTTCGAGCACGTAACTGCCGTCAGCCTCGATGCGGCCGGCCTGCCGCGAGTGCCAGACCTCGTCCGCGACCCAGCGCGCCCGCTCCGGCGTGAAGCGCAGCACGGCGGTCTGCGTGTCCGCGCCCGGGAAGATCCCGTAGCCCGCGCCCAGCACGCGGTCCATGCTGGCGTCGTCGACCTCGCGCGCGGCGTCGTCGAGCGGCTGCGCCGAGCGGATCGCGTCGACGGCGAACACGCGCAGGTCGCGGCGCACATGACACCAGGCGTCCAGGTACCAGTTGTAGCGGTAGTGCACCAGCCGCTGCGGCGAGACGACGCGCTCGGTCGCCTCGTTGGTGCTGCGCTTCAGGTGCCGGATCCGCACTCGGCGGCGGTTCAGCAGCGCGATCGACAGCGCCTCGAAGACCTCGCGGTTGATACGCCGCGTGCCCATGCCGAGCACGCGGATCCGGCGGCGCACCTCGCGGTGGCCGCGGTCACCCTTCTCCATCAGCTGCCGCAGCCGCGCGCGCAGCGGCTCGAGCTGGCGCCCGAGCAGGCCCGGCTCCAGCTTCTCGAGCAGCTGCTCGATCTCGAGCAGCGCGTAGATCTCGCCAGGACTGAACCAGACCCCCGGCAGTTCGGCGACGTCGGCACCCGGGTCGAGTTCGTAGGCCTGGTGCTCGGCCGACCAGACGATGGGCACGTTGAGCCGGTCGCGCATGTACTCGATGTCGCGCTTGAAGGTCGAGTGCGAGATCTCCAGATCTTCCTCGACTTCGCGGCGGGTCAGCCGGCCCCTGTCGACCAGGCGCCGCCGGATCTTGTAGAAGCGCTCGGTCCGGTCCACGCGCTATTTCGCCGGCGCAAGGCGCAGCAGCCGGCTGGTCTCGCCGGTATCGGTCAGCAGGTAGATCGCGCCGTCCGGGCCCTCGCGGACGTCGCGGACCCGCTCGCCGATCGGGATCCGCTCCTCGTGCAGCACCTGGCCGGCCGGGCCCAGCTCGAGCCGCACCAATTGCTGCGCGACCAGCGCACCGACCAGCAGGTTGCCGCGCCAGGCCGGCAATGTCCGGCCGCTGGCGAAGGCCATGCCCGACGGCGCGATGGACGGCACCCAGTAGTGCAGCGGCTGCTCCATGCCGGGCTTGGCCGTGCCCTCGCCGATCGAGGGACCGTGGTACTCGCGGCCGTAGGTGATGACCGGCCAGCCGTAGTTGCGGCCGGCGCGAGTGACGTTGACCTCGTCGCCGCCGCGCGGCCCGTGCTCGTGCGTCCACAGCTCGCCCGTCTCGGGGTGCAGCGCCGCACCCTGGATGTTGCGGTGGCCCAGCGACCAGATCTCCGGGCGCGCGCCGGCGCGGCCGACGAAGGGATTGTCCGCCGGCACGGAGCCATCCGGGCGGATCCGCACGACCTTGCCGAGGTGCGTGGCGAGGTCCTGCGAGGAGTCACGCGCGGAGTTGCGCTCGCCGAGGGTCACGAACAGCGCGCCATCCGGCGCCGGCACGATCCGCGAGCCGTAGTGATGGCGACCGGGCAGCTTCGGGTCCTGCCGGAAGATCACCTGCAGGTCGCGCAGGCTGTTGCCGACCAGGCGGGCCCGCGCGACAGCGGTGCCGTTCGCGTCGCCGTCGCCGGGCTCGGCATAGGACAGGTAGATGACGCCGTTGTCGGCGAAGGCCGGGTCGGGCACGACGTCCAGCAGGCCGCCCTGGCCATCCGCATGCACCGCCGGCACGCCGGCGATCGGCGCCGACAGCACGCCGTCGCGGCCCAGCAAGCGCAGCCGGCCCGGCTTCTCGGTCACGAGCAGCCGGCCGTCCGGCAGGAACGCGACGCTCCAGGGCCGCTCGAGGCCCGCTGCGAGCGTCGTGACCTCGAGCCGCGCATTCTCGGACTCGATGACCCGCTTCGCCCCCGCCTCGCCCCCGCCTGGCTCCGCGGCACAGGCCGCGGCGGCCAGCGCCGCGGCGACGATCCAGTGCCTCATCGCGTTTCCTCGCTTCAGGTGTCGACCATGACCGTGCCGTTGCGCACGGTCACCGGATAGGTGCGCAGCGCCTTCTCGCCACGCAGCGCGTTCAGCAATTGCACGCCGGGCGGGAAGTTCGCCCACTCGCGCACCTCGCCGCTCCTGATGTCGAAGCGCGCGCGGTGCAGCGGGCACTGGACCTCGCAGCCATCCACGATCTTGCCGCGGGCCAGCGGGCCGAAGGTGTGCGGGCACTGCGCCTGCGTCGCGTACCAGCCGTCCTCGAGGTGGTACAGCACGACACGCGTGTCGCCGGCGCGCAGCGCCTTCATGCTGCCGACCGGCAGCTCGTCCTCGCGGCAGACGACGTGGGCGGCCATCGGTGCGCTCAGCCCCCCAGCACGCGGGTGATGATGTAGCCGCCGGACTTCTGGTCGAAATCGAGGTCGATCAGCTTGCGGTCGCGCGCCTCCTCGAGCAGCTTCCCGAAGGTCTTGAAGCCGTGGTAGCTCTCGTTGAAGCCCGGCTTGCGGCGCTTCAGTGCCTGCTTGACCATCGAGCCCCAGACCTTCTCCTCGGCGTCGCGCTCGGCGAACAGGTCCTCGATCGTCTCGATGACCAGGTCGACGCCCTCCTGCTGCCGCTCCGCGTCGGTGCTGGGCGCCTTGTCCCCGGTCTTCGCTTTCGCGGCGCGGCGCCGCGCGCGGCGGCCCTTGGCCTCGCCGCGGACCAGGTCGTCGTAGTAGATGAACTCGTCGCAGCCGTTGATCAGCAGGTCCGACGTCGAGTTCTTGACGCCGACGCCGACAACGACCTTGTTGTTCTCGCGCAGCTTGCTGACCAGCGGCGAGAAGTCCGAATCGCCGCTCAGGATCACGAAAGTGTCCACGTGCGACTTCGTGTAGCACAGGTCGAGCGCGTCGACGACCATCCGGATGTCGGCCGAGTTCTTGCCGGTCATCCGGACGTGGGGGATCTCGATCAGCTCGAAGGACGCCTCGTGCATCGGCGCCTTGAACTCCTTGTAGCGGTCCCAGTTGCAGTACGCCTTGCGGACGACGATGTTTCCCTTCAGCAGCAGCCGCTCGAGCACCTTGCGGATGTCGAAAGTCGGGATCTTCGCGTCGCGGACGCCGAGCGCGACGTTCTCGAAGTCGCAGAATACGGCCATGTTGCGCGTCTCGGACTTCGAATTCATTGGTGGGCCCCGGTGTTGATGATGGTCGTTCTCAGTCCTCGCCGGCCGACGGTTTCCACGCCGAGGCGAGTTCCTGCTGCTTGCGCGGCGGCACGGCGTCGTAGTGGCTCAGGTCCAGCGTGAAGCTGCCCTCGCCGCCGGTCAGCGCCTTCAGCCGCGTCTGGTAGTCGGTGATCTCGGCCAGCGGCACGTGCGCGGACAGCTGCATCCGGCCGCGCGAGCGCGCCTCGTTGCCGTTGATCCGCGCGCGCCGCGTCGACAGGTCCGCGGTCACGTCGCCGATCACCTCGCCCGGTGCCATGATCTCGACCTTGACGACCGGCTCGAGCACGGTGGGTCCGGCCTTCTGCACGGCCTCGAGGAAGGCCTTGCGGCCCGCCGCGACGAAGGCGACCTCCTTCGAGTCGACCGAGTGGTGCTTGCCGTCGTAGACCCGCACGCGGATGTCCTGGAGCGGAAAGCCGGCCACCGCGCCCTCGGCCAGCGCCTGCCGGACGCCCTTCTCGATGGCCGGGATGAACTGGTGCGGGATCGCGCCGCCGACGACCTCGTCGACGAACTCGAAGCCCGTGCCGCGCGGCAGCGGCTCGACCTTCAGGTAGACCTCGCCGAACTGGCCGGCGCCGCCAGTCTGCTTCTTGTGCCGGTGGTGACCCTCGGCCGGGCGCGTGATCGTCTCGCGGTAGGGGATGCTGGGCGGGCGGGTCTCGACCGGCACGCCGTAGCGCTCGGCCATCCGCTCGATCATCACGCGCAGGTGCAGTTCGCCCATGCCGTACAGCACGGTCTCGTTCAGCGCGCCATGGTGCTCGACGCGGACGCAGGGATCCTCGGCGACCAGCTTGTGCAGCGCCTCGGCCAGCTTGTGCTCGTCGCCGCGCCGCTCGGGCGAGATCGCGAGCCCGAGCATCGCCGGCGGGAACGCGATCGACTTCAGGTGATGGTGGTCCTCGTCGTGCGAGTCATGCACCACGGCGTCGAAGTGCAGTTCGTCGATCTTCGCGACCGCGCAGATGTCGCCCGGCACGACTTGCGGCACCTCGGCGTGTTCCTTGCCCTGCATCCGGTACAGGTGCGCGATCTTGACCGGCTTGCGCGCGTCGCCGACGAACAGCTGCGCGCCGGCCTTGATCGTTCCCTGGTGCACGCGCAGCAGGCCCAGCTTGCCGACGAATGGATCCATGATGACCTTGAATACGTGCGCGATCGCATGGCGCGCCGGGTCCGGCACGACGGCGACCCGCTCGGCGTCGTCGCCCTCGCCCTTCAGGAACGGCGGCGGGTTGCCCTCGGCCGGGTTCGGCGCGAGCCGCGCGAGCACGTCGAGCAGCTCCGGGATCCCGGCGCCGGTCTCGGCGGACACGAAGCAGACCGGGACCAGGTGACCGTCGCGCAGAGCCTGCTCGAAGGCGTCGTGCAATTGCTCGGGGGCCAGTTCCTCGCCCTGCTCGAGGTAGACCGCCATCAGTTCCTCGTCGACCTCGACCACCTGGTCGATGATCTCGGTGTGCGCGGTCTCGACCGACGAGAAGTCCGTTGCGTCGCCGGACGGCTGGAAGAAGCAGTCCAGCACCCTGGAGCCGCCGTCGGCGGGCAGGTTCAGCGGCAGGCACTCCTTGCCAAAGCGCTCGCGCAATTCCTCCAGCACCGCCTCGGTGCTGGCGTCCTTGGCGTCGATCTTGTTGACGATCACGAGCCGGCACAGCTTGCGGTCGCGCGCGAAGTCCATCATCCGCTGCGTCAACGGCTCGACGCCGGCCACCGCGCTGACGACTATGCCGGCGGTCTCGACGGCCTCCAGCACCGACAGCGAGCGGCCGATGAAGTCCGGGTAGCCCGGCGTGTCGATCAGGTTGACGTGGGCGCCGCCGGTCTCGAGCCAGCAGGCGGTCGCATCGACGGAATGCTGCAGCTTGCGTGCCTGGGGATCATGGTCGCAGACGGTCGTGCCGCGGGCCAGGCTGCCCTTGGTGTGGATCGCGCCGGCGCCGAGCAAGAGGGCCTCTGCGAGCAGGGTCTTGCCGGCGCCCGCGTGGCCTACGAGCGCTATGTTCCTGATATCTGCGGTCGAATGCGCCATGACTTACCCCGCCAGCCGGCCCGGTGGGCTCGTTTTGCGTGAAGGATAGCACCGCAGCCGGCTGCCGGAGGGGCCCGGCCGGCCGTGTTGTTGCGCCGCAGCGCCGCGGAGGGCAAACTTTGCGTCCCTGCGGCCATTTCCGGCCGCGCCAGGCCTGATGGGGAACATCCATGGCAGTTTCGGTGAAGGGCGACAGCAGTGACCCGATGGTCGAGCCGAACGTCATTCCGCTCGTCGACATCATGCTGGTGCTGCTGATCATCTTCATCATCACGATCCCGGTGATGACGCACGCGGTCAAGATCGACCTGCCGCGCGACAACCCGAACCCGCCGACCGAGCCCCCGAAGGTCGTCAACATCTACGTCGAGTTCGACGGCACCATCAACTGGGACGGCACCGTCATCGACCACGACACCTTCCGCAGCTACATCGCGGTCGAGGCCTCGCGCGACCCGCAGCCGGAGATCCACGTGGATGCCCACCGGCGCGCCCAGTACCTGTATGTCGCGGACGTCGTGTTCGCGCTGCAGCGCGGCGGCCTGGACAAGGTCGGCTTCGTCTCGGGAGGCGGGCCGGCGATCTGAACGGCTGTGCGCCGCGGACACCATGCAAAGGGGCCGGCAATGCCGGCCCCTTTTTCGTTGGCGGGGTCCCATGGGCTGCTAGTGCAGCTGGCCGCGCAATTCGCCGCCGGGGAACCTGTCTGTGTGCACATTGACGTACGCGACGCCGGCGCGGATTGCCGCAACCAGTTCTGCGAATCCGCCGGCCGCGATGCCCTGGGAGGCCACGGCGGTCACGTTGGCGGCCTGCACGAGACCGCTGACGCTGCCCGAGGCGGGGCACTGCGGCGCCAGCCCGGTCGGATCGACGAAGCTGGCGGTCTGGCACAGCCAGACCATGACTCCACCGTTGACTGACCGCTGGCCGATGTGGATGTGTGCCATGCGCACGGGCCCGGCCAGCCCGTCGTAGCTGAGTTCGTAGCTGATGGTGCCGGCCTTGTCATTGATGAAGGCCCGGAACTGCCCGATCGCGCCTGACGACACCGCCGGGACCTCCTGGTGAGTCGAAAGCCCGGCATTGATCGTCTCTGCGGCGACCGGGCCCGACAGCCCAAGCGCAGTCAATGCGGCTGCGACGCCGATGGCATTCCTTCTAATCATGGGCATCCCTCCTGGATACTTTGGGTCGCAAATGGCCGCCTTAATGTAGACCCCGATGCGCGCGGCCGCCATCGCGGCCGGCGCGGCGCCACTCGGCATCAATGCAATCAGCCGCTTGGCGATCCAGGCTCGCGCAGCTGCCCGGGGCAGCGCCGGTC
This sequence comes from Steroidobacteraceae bacterium, assembly GCA_041568095.1. Taxonomy (GTDB): domain Bacteria; phylum Pseudomonadota; class Gammaproteobacteria; order Steroidobacterales; family Steroidobacteraceae; genus SCUD01. Next base: position 9,343 of record JBFGAO010000010.1, read on the forward strand.
AGTTCCCGCCGCCGTTTGCCGGCCGCAGATAGCGGCCCCAGACCGCCTCGGCGACGAAGCCCAGCGCGACGCCGGCGACCGCCGCCCAGATGGTCAGCTGGATCGCCATCGCACCGCCCGGCAGCACCCGGTAGCCGAACAGCGCAGTCAGCAGTGCGGCAGCGACCAGCACCGGCGCGGACCAGTAGCAGTGTCGGCGCCGGCAGCGGCGGGCGTTGATGGCGCAGGCGATCCCCATCCACAGCAATGCGACGGTCAGCGCCAGCACCACCATCCAGCCTGGCATCGGCGCCAGGTTGGCCGCCGCGACCAGCATGACCGGCGCTCCCCACGCCACCAGGAACGGCAGCGGCCTGCGCAGCAGGTCGCGTCGTGCCTCGCTTCCGGCAGGTCCTGGGTCCATGCCAGCCTGTGTAGCAGGCGACAGGTCGAGGTGCTATACGTGACCGGCGTAATCCGAGTTGCGGCCCCAAGGGGAAGGAGGTTGCGATGACCGGCCTGGACATGCTGTGGCTGCCGATCCTGGTGTCGGCGGTGCTGGTCTTCATCGTCAGTTCGCTGATCCACATGGCCACGCCCTGGCACAAGGGCGAGTACCCGCCGGTGCCGGCCGAGGACCGGACCATGGACGCGCTGCGCCCGCTGGCGATCCCGCCCGGCGAGTACGCGCTGCCGCGTGCCCCTGACCACAAGCAGATGAAGGAACCCGCCTTCGTCGACAAGCTGAACCGCGGCCCGGTGATGCTGATGACGGTGCTGCCCAACGGCGTGCCGTCGATGACGAAGAGCCTCGTGCAGTGGTTTCTCTACTCGGTCGTCATCGGCGTGCTGGCGGCCTATGTCGCCGGCCGCGTGCTGCCGCCCGGCAGCGACTACCTCGTCGTGTTCCGCGTGACCGGGACGGTCGCATTCATCGCCTATGCCGTCGGGCTGTGGCAGCAGTCGATCTGGTACCACCGGTCCTGGAGCACGACCTTCCGCCATTCCGTTGACGGCCTGGTCTACGGCCTCGTCACCGCGGGCTGCTTCGGCTGGCTGTGGCCGGCGGCTGCCGCTTGAGCGGGCTCAGCCGGCGCGACGCGCTGCGGCTCGGGCTGGCGGCGGGCTCCGCGCTCGTCCTGCCGGGGCTGCAGGCGCATCCGGGCCGCGAGGCGCTGCTGCGCAGGCCCGTGCCTTCCAGCGGCGAGCTGCTGCCTGTCATCGGCCTCGGCAGCTCGGCGACCTTTCGCGCCGTCGCGCAGAGCGACGACGCGGAGGCGCTGGGCGCGGTGCTGCAGGCCATGGTCGGCGGCGGCGCGAGCGTGTTCGACACGGCGCCATCCTACGGCGACTCGGAAGAGGTCGCCGGCAGGCTCGCCGCGGAACTGGGCCTGACGAAGGACATCTTCTGGGCCACCAAGGTCAACGTCGCGCCGCGCGGCGGCGGCCCGGCGGACCCGGCCGCGGCGCGCACGCAGATCGAGCAGTCCTTCGCGCGGATCGGCGTGAAGAAGATGGACCTGATCCAGGTCCACAACCTCGGCGACGTGCCCGTGCAGCTCGGGACCCTGCGCAAGTTGAAGGAAGCGGGCCGGGTGCGCTACACCGGCGTCACGTCGACCAGCAAGTCACAGTACCCGGAACTGGTCCGGGTCATGCGCGAAGAGCTGGACTTCATCGGCGTGGACTACGCGATCGACAACCGCGACGTCGAGGAAACGATCCTGCCGCTCGCCGCCGAGCGCGGCATCGCGGTGATGGTCTACCTGCCCTTCGGCCGGACCAGCCTGTTCCGACGGGTCGGCGACCGCGCGCTGCCGGACTGGGCCGCCGACATCGATGCAGCCTCCTGGGCCCAGGTCTTCCTGAAGTTCCTGCTCGGCCACCCGGCCGTCACGGTGGTCACGCCGGCGACCAGCAAGGTCAAGCACCTGCTAGACAACCTCGCGGGCGGCCGCGGGCGCCTGCCGGACGCCGCACTGCGCAGCGAGATGGCAGCCTTCATCGACGCGCTGCCGGCGCCTGCCCGCTGAGCCAGGGCGGCGGCGGCAGGCCGCGGGACTCGAGAAAGTCGGCGCTGAACAGTTTCGACTCGTAGCTTCGGGCCGAGTCGCAGAGGATCGTCACGATCGTGTGGCCGGGCCCGAGCCGCTGCGCGAGGCGCATCGCGCCCGCGACGTTCAGCGCGCTCGACGCGCCCACATAGAGGCCCTCGCGGCCGATCAATTCCCACAACACCGGCAGCAGTTCGCTGTCGGGGATGTTCCAGGCGTCGTCGATCCGCGCGCCTTCGAGGTTGCCGGTGACGCGATTCTGGCCGATGCCCTCGGTGATCGAACTGCCGGCGGATTTCAGCTCGCCGTGCTTGACCCAGTGGTAGATCGCGGCGCCGTCCGGGTCGGCCGCCGCGGTGACGATGCCGGCGCGCTGCTGCTTCAGGTATTCTGAAACGCCGGCCAGCGTGCCGCCGGTGCCGACCGCGCAGATGAAGCCGTCCACGCGTCCGTCCGTCTGCCGCCAGATCTCCGGGCCGGTGCTCGCGACATGGCCCTCGCGGTTGGCCAGGTTGTCCCACTGGTTCGCGTAGAGAACCCCGTTGGGCTCATTGGCAGCGAGCTCTTCGGCAAGGCGCGCGGCGACGTGCACGTAGTTGTTCGGGTCCTTGTAGGGCACCGCGGGCACTTCGCGCAGGTCGGCGCCGCACAGCC
>JBFGAO010000011.1:0-11802 GCA_041568095.1 Steroidobacteraceae bacterium
ATCCACCCGGGCTTCTCCCGCGTCGTGCTGGCGATGCCGGCGCCGGCGGCCGCCGAACTGGCGCGCGGCCTGACGCCGCTCGCTGTGCGCGTCGCCGCGGTGCCGATGGCACCCTGCTGGGCGGCGATGCTGGCCTTCGAGCAGCCGCTCGAGGGCCTGCCCGACGCCGAGTTCAGCGAGCGCGGCCCGCTGGCCTGGTTCGCGCGCAACAGCTCCAAGCCCGGCCGGGAATCCGGCGACGCCTGGGTGCTGCACGCTTCAGGCGGCTGGTCGCGCGAGGCGCTGGAAACGGACGGCGAAAGCGTGCTGGCCGCGCTCGCGGCGGCCCTGGCCGGACGCGTCGGCCGGCCGCTGCCGTCGCTTGCGGTGTCCGACGTCCACCGCTGGCGGCAGGCGCGCGTCGAGGCGCCGCTGGGCGAGCCCTTCCTGTACGACCCCGAGGCCGGCCTCGGCTTCTGCGGCGACTGGTGCATCGATGCGCGCGTCGAGGCTGCCTGGCTGTCGGGAGCCGCGCTGGCGGCCCGGCTGCTGCAGCGCTGAGCAGCGGCCGCGACCACGGGCGCGGCCTCCGGTAACATGCGCGACTGCGCAGGAAATCCCCGATGATCCAGACCATGACCCGGTGCCTGACCCGACTGATGCCGGCCGGTGCGCTGGCGTTCCTGCTCGCCGCCTGCAGCGCGACGGCGCCGCCCAGAACGGAGCCCACGAGCATGCCCAAGCCCGAGCCGGTGCCGCCGGTCGCCGCCGTCCGCCCCCACGAGGTCACGTCGCCGAACGGTTCGCGGACCGACGAGTACTACTGGTTGCGCGACGACACGCGCTCGGATCCCGCGGTGCTCGGCTACCTCGAGCAGGAGAACGCCTACAAGGCGGCGATGACCGCGCACACGAAGGCGCTCGAGGACCGCGTGTACGGGGAGATAATCGCGAGGATCAAGCAGGACGACTCGAGCGTGCCCTACCGGAAGCGCGGCTACTGGTACTACACGCGCTTCGAGACCGGCAAGGAGTACGCGGTGTACGCGCGCCGACAGGGAGACATGGCGGCGCCCGAGCAGGTCATGCTGGACGGCAACGCGCTGGCGGCCGGCTACGACTACCACCACGTCGGCTCGATCGACGTCGCGCCGGACAACCGGCTGATCGCGTTCACCGAGGACACGGTCGGCCGGCGCCAGTACGCGCTGCGCTTCCGCGACCTCGCGACCGGCGAGCTCCTCCCCGACCGGATCGAGAACGTCGAGCCGGGCGCCGCGTGGACCGCCGACAGCGCGAGCGTGCTGTACGTCGAGAAGCACCCGGAGACGCTGCTCGGCTACCGTGTCCGCCGCCATGTGCTGGGCACCGATCCCGCCACCGACCCGCTCGTCTACGAGCAGGACGACCTGAGCTTCTACACGCAGGTCGCGACGACCAAGGACGAGCGCTACCTGCTGATACTCGCGCAGAGCACGGTCTCGACCGAGGCCCGGTACGCGGCGGCCGACGACCCGGCGCTGGCCTTCCGCGTGTTCCTGCCGCGCGAGCGCGACCACGAGTACGACATCGAGCACCTGGACGGGCGCTGGATCATCCGGACGAACTGGCTGGCGCCGAATTTCCGGCTGATGGAGGCGCCCGTGGGCCAGGAAGGCTCACGCGGCGGCTGGCGCGAGCTGGTCGCGCACCGCGACGACGCCTTCGTCCACGGCTTCGACGTGTTCCGCGGCTTCATGGCGATCGGCGAGCGCTCGGGCGGGCTGCGCAAGATCCGGATCCGACCGTGGAACGGCGGCCGCGACTTCTTCATCTCGTCGGACGAGCCGGCCTACACGGCCTGGCTCGGCACCAACGAGGAGATCGACACCGAGGTCGTCCGTTACGAGTACAGCTCGCTGACGACGCCGAAGACGACCTACGACTACGACATCCGTACCGGCGAGCGCCGGCTGCTGAAGCGCGAGCCGGTGCTCGGCGACTTCGATCCCGCGCGTTACGCGACCGAGCACCGCTGGGCGCCGGCGCGGGACGGCACGCAGGTACCGGTGTCGATCGTCTACCGCAAGGACGTCCCGCGCGACGGCAGCGCGCCGTTGCTGGTCTACGGCTACGGGTCCTACGGCATCTCGATGGACCCGACCTTCTCGGTGACGCGGCTGTCGCTGCTGGACCGCGGCTTCGTCTGGGCGATCGCGCACGTGCGCGGCGGCCAGGAGATGGGCCGGCGCTGGTACGACCAGGGGCGGCTGCTGAACAAGAAGAACACGTTCACGGACTTCATCGACGTGACGCGCTTCCTCGTCGCCGAGGGCTACGGCGACCCGGCGCGGGTCTCGGCGATGGGCGGCAGCGCGGGCGGGCTGCTGATGGGCGCCGTCGCGAACCTGGCGCCGGAACTGTACCGCGCGATCGTCGCGCAGGTGCCGTTCGTCGACGTCGTCACGACGATGCTGGACGAGAGCATCCCGCTGACGACCAACGAGTTCGACGAGTGGGGCAACCCGAAGCACAAGGCCTACTACGACTACATGCTGTCGTACTCGCCCTACGACAACGTCGTGGCGCAGGACTACCCGGCGATGCTGGTGCTGACCGGGCTGTGGGACAGCCAGGTGCAGTACTGGGAGCCGGCCAAGTGGGTCGCGCGGCTGCGCGCGCGCCGGACCGGCGACAGCCCGCTCCTGTTCCGGACCACGATGGAGGCCGGGCACGGCGGCAAGTCCGGCCGCTTCCAGCGCTACCGCGAGGTCGCCGAGGAATACGCCTTCCTGCTCGACCAGTCGGGGATACGGGAGTAGCGCCGTGCTGGGCCACGTCCAGCAGGTCGCGATGCCGGTGCGGGACCTCGCGCGCGCAACGGCCTTCTACCGCGACGTGCTGGGCATGAAGCTGCTGTTCGAGGTGCCGCCGCAGCTCGCGTTCTTCGACTGCGACGGATTGCGGCTCGCGCTGTCGATCGCGTCGGACGCGATGTACGACCCGCCGGGCTCGATCCTGTACTACCGGGTGGACGACCTCGACGCCTCTTACGAGGAACTGCTCCGGCGCGGCGTCGAGTTCCTGCGGGGCCCGCACCTCGTCGCGCGCCACGAGGGGCTCGAGATCCGGATGGCCTTCTTCGAGGACAGCGAGGGCAACACGCTGGCGCTGACCAGCGAGCGGCCGGCCGCGACGGCAGGGCCCGACGCGTGATGCCGGGCGGCCGCGCAGCGCGATGAACGCGGTCGCGGCACTGCTGGGGCGCGCCGTCAACGCGCGACCGGGCGAGATCCCGGGCCTGCTGGCCGCCTTCGGCTACCACTTCCTGCTGTTCACCGCCTATTACATCCTGCGGCCGATCCGCGACAGCATGGGGGTCGCGGGCGGCGTCGAGAACCTCGACGACCTGTTCGGCTGGACTCTGGCCGGCAGGCTCGTCGCGGTGCCGCTGTTTTGCTGGGCCAGCGGCGGCTTCCGCCGCGCGGTGTTCCTGCCCTGGACCTATCTGTTCTTCGTCGCGCAGCTGGCGGGATTCTGGCTGCTGTTCACCGGCGCCGCCGACGCCGCGGTGACGGCGCGCGTGTTCTTCGTCTGGGTCAGCATCTTCAACCTGTTCGTCGTGTCGGTGTTCTGGAGCTTCATGGCCGACCTGTTCGACAAGGAGCAGGGCAAGCGGCTGTTCGCGTTCATCACCTCGGGAGCCAGCGTCGGCGCGATCACGGGCTCGGCGATCACGGCCTTCCTGGCCGGCCGCGTCGGCGAGGTCAACCTGCTGCTCGTCTCGGCGGCGCTGCTCGCGTCGACGATCGCGCTGATGCACTACCTGCTCGGCTGGAGCGCCGGCCGCGACCGCAGCGACCATGGCGAGCGCGCCGACGAACGGCCGATCGGCGGCAACCCCTTCGCGGGGCTGAGGCTCGTGCTGGGCTCGCGCTACCTGTCGGGCATTGCGCTGTTCGTGTTCCTGATGGCTGCGGTCAACACCTTCCTGTACCTGCAGCAGGCCAGCCTGCTGGCGATCCACTACCCGGCGGGACCGGAGCGGACCGCCTTCCTCGGCAGGATCGAGCTGGTCATGAGCGCGACCACGGTGCTGCTGCAGCTGCTCGCGGTCGGGCGACTGACGCAGCGTTTCGGCGTCGCGCGGATGATCGCGGTCGTGCCGCTGTTCGTCGTGGCCGGCTTCCTGCTGATCGCGGCCTCGCCGACGCTCGCGACGCTGGTCGCCGTCTTCGTCGCGCGGCGCATCGGGCAGTACGCAGTCGTGCGTCCCTGCCGCGAGATGCTGTACACGACGGTGGAACGCGAGTCGAAGTACAAGGCGAAGAACGTCAACGACACGCTGGTCTACCGGACCAGCGATTTCGTCGTCGCGAAGGGCCACGACGCGATCGTGTCGGCTTTCTCTGCGAGCCTGGCGGGCGTCGCGGCCGTGGGCGCGGGCGTCGCGGCGCTGTGGGCCGCGGTCGCGTTCGGCCTCGGGCGGGCGCACGAGCGGATGGCGGCCGTGCGGCCGCCGGCCTGATCAGTCCTCGAGCGTGAAGCGCAGCCGCATCGACACGCGCTGATCGACCGGCTTTCCGTCGACGATGCGCGGCTCGTAGCGCCAGCGGGCGATGGCGTCCAGCGTCGCGCTGTCGAACAGCGAGGCCGGCTCGGCGGCGACGACGCGCGCGTCGCGCGTCGTGCCGTCCCGGGCGACCGTGAACTCGACGTCGACCCAGCCCTCGGCGTCGCGGCGGCGGGCCTGCTCGGGGTAGCGGGGCGCGGTGAAGCGGGTGCGGCGCAGCTGCGACTCGGGGATCACCGTCGGTGCAGCCGCGGCAGGGGCCGCGACCAGCGCGGCGACGGCCGCGACGTCCGCACGGGCCGCGCCCGCACCGGTGGCAATCGACAGCATCGCCTCGGCGGCGGGCCCCTGGCCGGCGGCGGCGAGCCGCCGTGCCTCGGCGAGGCTGCGCGAAGCCAGCAGCGCGCTGGTCTCGGCGAGGCCTGCATGGTTCGGGTCCGCGGCACGCAGCAGGTCGAGGTAATGGCGGGCCGAGTCGGCGGCCGGCTCGGCGAGCCGGCCCTGGGCGATGCGCTGGTTGGCCAGCGCGAGCAGCCGCGCACGGTCTTCGCGTGCGCTGCCGAGGCGCGCCGCCTCGAGGTCGCTGCGCAGCTGCGCTATCCGCGCCCGGTCGGCGTCGAGCTCGACCGCGTGCTGCAGCCACTGTCCCGCGTCGTCGAGCCGGCCCTGGGCAATGGCCTGGCGGGCGTTGCTTTCCAGCATCGCCCCCAGCGCCGTCATGCCCTGCCGGACCCCGGTGTCGGCCGGGTCCAGCCGGCGCGCCGCGAGCAGGTAGGCCTGGGCGCTGTCCGTCCCGCCGACCAGGCGGTTGCCGCTGATGCGCTCGTTGGCGAGCTGCACGAGTCCCTGGACGCGGCCCGCGGCCGACTGCGCAGCGCTGGCGTCGGCTGCCTGGCCGGCACTGGCGGCGGCCCGCAAGAGCTGCTCGGAACCGGCAAGGCGCTCGCGCTCGCGCGCCAGCTGCACCGTGAAGAACTCCAGCCGCGGATGGTCCGCGCGGACGGAGCGCGCCGCGTCGATCGTGGCCGCGAGCCTCGGCAGGTCCTGCCTGATCAGGGCCTGTTCGGCCTCGGCCAGCAGGCCGTCCGCAACCCGCAAGATGCCCTGCCGCGCCGCCTCGTTGCCGGGGTCGCGCTCCAGCACCGCGCGGTAGAGTTCCAGCGCGTTGCGCTCCGGCGGGTCGATCAGGCGGCCCTGAGACAGCGCGACGCCGGCGGCGTCGAGCAGCTTGAGCACGCGCGCGCTCTCGCCCGGCGCGGCCGGCGCAGCGGCGAGGCTGCCCGCGTCCGGCAGCGCGTCGGCGAGCCGGGACCAGGGCTGCCACTCGGCGACCAGCCAGGCGACGGCGACGACCGGCAGCAGCAGCAGGCTGCGGCGCGACCAGCGCCGGATGGCGGCCGGGTCGAGGGCCAGCCGCGGCAGCTTCAGTTGCGGCAGGCGAATCGTGTCGGCATCGGTATCCTGATGTGCGGCGGCCTGGCGCTCCATGCGCTGCTGCGCGCGCCGCTGCGTCGCCTCGACGAAATTGCGGATCCGCTCGGCGGAGGCCGGCTTGTGCAGGAAGCGGAAGATCGCGCCGTCCGAGATCAGCGGCGCGAGGCCTGCCTCGTCCTCGCGACGGCCGGCGACGATGATCGCGAGGTCCGGGAACTGGGCCGTGAGCCTCTCGACCAGCGCGCGCGTGTCCTGGTCGGCCAGCGCGGCGTCGAGCAGCAGCACGGCACCGCTGGCCGCGACGATCAGGTCGACCGCATGCGCCGCGTCGTCGGCGCGCCAGATGCGGTGCACGCCGGCCAGCGCGTCTCGCAGCAGGTCGACAAGCGTCGGGTCGGCCGACAGCACGACGACGTTGGCACCGGGATGATGCGCGATCGCGGCCGGGGTCCCGGCTGCCGTCGCAGCGGTCTCGTTCCAGTGGTTTCGCTCAGGGTTCATGCTCACGCCAGTGCCCATCCCGACCCGCGGCGGGTCGCGCAAATTCCAGGTTTTGCATGCCGGCCGGCCCTGGCCGGTCACTGGACGACATCTTTGACAAAATCCCGCGTGGCTAACGAGACACAGGTCGCGTTTCCTTCCTCGGGCCCGTGATCCGTTTGGGAAAAACCCGTGGTACCCGGCACTTGCAGACCCATCCTCCAGCAGTTCTCGGGTGGGCGCCGCAAGCGTTGCAGTGATGCAACACCGGCCCCCGGTGGGCGCCCGTGGACCGGTCGTTGCCGGCTCGACAGCCGGCGGCCGGCATGCTTAATGTGGCCCGGCATTCGGGGGGCGCCGGAGGTCCAAGGACATGTCGGTGGAGTCCAGCAAGACATCGCAGATCGCGTTCGTCTCGAGGCTGCCGCGCGAGCATTACCACCAGCTCGAGGCGCTGCTGTTCTTCAACGAGCGGCAGGACCGCGTTCGCCACGGCATCGTGACGGCGATCGACCGCTACGGCCCGCCGGAGATCGTCGACGACGGCCAGTCGTTGCGCGTGCGCGTCGCCGGACCCGCCGACGCACAATGCCTGTTCGCAGTCGAGCGGGACGGCAAGGTCTCGCGCCCGATCGGCGTGATCCTCTACCTGCGCGACAGCTTCGAGCGCATCACGGTGCTGCACCTGGTCGTCGCCGAGGCCTATGCGGCCGGCGGCCCGCGCGCCCGCTACAGTCTGTGCCTGCGCCTCGTGCAGGCGGTGCGCCGCGTCGCCCGCTGCACGGCGGGCATCCGCCACGTCGAGCTGCTGTATTCGCAGCATCGGCCGCGCGCCGCCTACGCCTGAACCTGTCCTGCTGCGCGCCGCGCGGCGCTACAATGCGGGCGGCCCCCGCAAGCAGGAGATCATCCATGATCCAGTTCGCCCGATTCCTGTCGGTCGCCGCGCTCATCGCGCTCGTGGCGACGCCGGCCGCTGCCTCGTCCCGCCAGCAGCTCGACGCCGACGTGCGGCAGGCCGTCAAGGAGCTCTACGAGCATTCGAGCGCAGCGCGGGAGCTGTCCTCCAAGGCGGCCGGCATGCTGGTGTTCCCGAAGGTCATCAAGGGCGGCATCGGCATCGGCGCCGAGTACGGCGAGGGCGCGCTGCTGGTCGGGGGCCAGACCGCCGCCTACTACAACATCGTGTCGGGCTCGATCGGCTTCCAGCTCGGCCTGCAGAAGAAGAGCCAGGTGATCCTGTTCATGAACCAGCGCGAGCTGGACAAGTTCCGCGCCAGTGACGGCTGGAAGGCGGGCGTCGACGGCAGCGTCGCGATCGCGACGCTGGGCGCGGGCGGCCAGATCGACACCGAGACGGCCAAGAAGCCGATCATCGGCTTCATCTACTCGAACAAGGGCCTGATGTACAACCTGACCTTCGAAGGCTCCAAGATCAGCGAGATCGTCAAGAAGTAGCGCTCAGGGGCGCGGTGGCGCCGCGCCCGACAGGCCCCCGGTCAGCACCAGACGCATCGCATCCTCGATGCGCATGTCCAGCGGCTCCAGCAGGCGGCGCGGCAGCAGCGCCGTGTAGCCGCCGATCTGGTAGCTGAACGGGAAGTACACGGCCACCAGCTCGTGTGCGGGGTCGGCGACGCCGAATTCCTCGGCGTGGTCCTGCGTGACGAAGCCGATCAGCCGCGCGTCGCCGAGGCGAGCCACGACGACGCGGCGCAGCTCGCGGCGCTTGCCGCCGGCCGGCAGCAATTGCAGGAAGTCGCGGATCGCCGCGTAGATCGTCTTGACCAGCGGGATCCGGTCGAGGAAGGCTTCCCAGGCGGCGAGCAGGCGCCGGATCAGCAGCGCATTGACCATGACGCCGGCGACCAGCAGCAGCACCAGCGCCGCGGCGATGCCCATGCCGGGCCGGTAGTGCCGCTCCGGGATGAACAGCGTGATCAGCTGCTGCAGCAGGGCCTCGGTCGAGCTGGCGAGCCACCACAGCAGCCACAGGGTCAGCGCGATCGGCAGCACGACGACCAGGCCGCGCACCAGGGCGCCACGCAACTTGCGGATCATGGGACGACTCCGGGGCGCAGCCCGCGCTGCGCCGGTGATGCAAGGCGTGCATGATAAACGGCCCGTGCAGCCCCGGAGGACGAACCGCATGAGATGGCTGTTGGCGGCCTGGCTGGCGGCGCAGCCGCTGGCCGCGTCGGAGCTGGCCGACCCGGAGGCGATCTTTGCCCGCGCCCGCGCGATTGCGGCACAGGAATTGCCGGGCGTCGCGGCCGCGGACCTGGCCGGGTTCCGGATCGCCTACGCGCTGACCCGGCTCGAGACCGGCGACCCGGACGGCAGCTTCGAGGTGGACCTGCTGCTTCGCTCCTCGCGCAGCGTGCTGGCGGCCGACGAAGTCATCGCCGCGACCTCGGATACCGCGGCGGCGGCGCGGCTGCGCCAGCTGCTCGCGGGCACGGAGCGGGCCTGGTATTACCGCACGGTGCGCGTGCGCTTCTCGGCCGGGGTGGACGCTGCGGCCGAGGCCGGCTACTCGACCGTGCTGCTGAACCGCGATCCCGAGGCCACCGGCACGGCGGGGCCGTGAGCGGCGAGCTGCGGTTGCGGCCGGCCGGCCCGGCGGATGCGGCCGTCGTGCTGGCGCTGGTCCGGGAACTGGCCGAGTACGAGCGCCTCGGGGACCAGGTCGTCGCCACCGAGGAAATGATCCGCAGCGCGCTGGACGGCGAGGCGCCGACGGCAGAGGCCCTGCTGGCCGAGGTCGACGGCGAGGCGGTCGGCTTCGCGCTGTACTTCGAGAACTTCTCGACCTTCCAGGGCCGGCGCGGCCTCTACCTCGAGGACCTGTTCGTGCGGCCCGCCTGGCGCGCACGGGGCTACGGCCTGGCCCTGCTGGCGCGCCTGGCGCAGCTCGCCTGCGAGCGTGGCTGCCAGCGCCTGGACTGGGCCGTGCTGGACTGGAACGAGCCGGCGATCGGCTTCTACCGGCAGCTGGGCGCCCGGCCGCTGTCGGATTGGATCGTATTCCGGCTGGAAGGCGAAAAACTTCAGCAGCTTGCGGCTAAAAGCGGCAAATAAGTAGGTATTTTCATCGTTCTGCGGCGATCGCGGCCCGCATAGAATGGTCCCCTTTCGTGAACGACAAGGAGAGCCAGGATGGCCGTCGCCAAAGTCAGTGAAATTACCGCGACCTCGAGCAAGGGTTTCGAGGAAGCCATCGCCACGGGCATCAAGCGTGCCAACCAGACCCTGAAGAACGTGACCTCGGCCTGGATCGCCGACCAGGAGGTCATGGTCGACAAGGGCCGCGTGTCCGGCTACAAGGTCCGCATGAAGATCACCTTCGTGCTGAAGGACTGAGGTCGCGATGAGGCTGGTCGCACTGCTCGGGGCACTGCTGCTCGCGCTCGCCGCCACCGCCGGCGAGCTCGCGACCACGACGCCCGCGGCCCTGGCGGCCCGCCTGCAGTCCGCGCAGGCCGGGCTGCTGGTGCTGGACGTGCGCAGCCCCGCCGAGTACGCGGCCGGCCACGTGCCGGGCGCCGTGAACATCCCGCACGACCAGCTGGGCGAACGGCTCGCGGAGCTCGACGCGGCGCGCGACGGCGAGGTCGTCGTCTATTGCCGCAGCGGCCGCCGTGCCGGCATCGCGCTGGGCCTGCTGTCCGCGGCCGGCTTCGGGCGCCTGGGTCACCTGGAAGGCGATTTCCTGGGCTGGCAGGCCGAGGGCCTGCCGGTCGCGGAGCCAGCGGCCCGCGACGACTAGTCGCGGGCTTGGCGCCGGGGCACCGAGATGACCTGGCTGGCGCTGGCCGACGCCGTCCTGGTCCTGCACTTCGCCTTCATCCTGTTTGCCGTGTTCGGCGGCCTGCTCGTGCTGCGCCATCCGCGCCTCGCGTGGCTGCACCTGCCGGCCGCGGCCTGGGCCGTGCTGATCGAGTTCGGCGGCTGGATCTGCCCGCTGACGCCGCTGGAGGTCTGGCTGCGCCGGCGCGGCGGTGCGGCTGGCTTCGAGGGCGGCTTCATCGACCACTACCTTGGCGCGCTGGTCTACCCGGACGGCCTGACGCGCGGCACGCAAGTGCTGCTGGGCGTATTGCTGCTGGCCTTCAACATCGCGATCTACCTGCGCGTCTGGGCGCGCCGGCGCGCCGCGGCTCAGAGGTAGTGCAGCAGCACGTAGGCGCTCAGCAAGAGCGCCATCCACAGCGCCGTCGTGCCGATCGGCCAGGAGCGTGACAGCGCCCCGCCGGCGCCGAAGTGCCGGGCCGCGGTCGCCGCGAGACGGCGGCCGGCGGCGCGGCCGCCGCCGGCCAGGCGGTCGGCGAGCCAGTCCAGCGCGGCGAGCGCGCCGCTGCCGAGCCGGTTCAGCGCGACGCGCCACAGCCAGTCGAAGTCCAGCGTGATCGTCAGCGTGCGCCGCATCAGCGGCAGCAGCAGGAAGAACGCGAGCCCCGAGAACAGCAGCAGCTGCAGGTAGAACAGCACCGTGCCCGGCGCGTAGGCCTCGTAGTGCACCGGGTAGGGCAGCAGCGCGTACAGCGGCGCAGGGTGCACGCCCAGCCACAGGCACAGCGCCGCGAACAGCAGCATCGCCGCCGCCATGTTCCAGGGCGCGTCGCGCGGCCGCAGGCCGGAGTCCTTCTGGAAGAACACGAACCACGGGAACTTGATGCCTGCGTGCAGGAACACGCCGGCCGAGGCCGCGGCCAGCAGGGAGTACACGACCACCAGCCCGTCGGCCTTCGCGGCTTCCGAGATCAGCGTCTTGGTCGTGAAGCCCGAGGTCAGCGGGAAGCCGGAGATCGACAGCGCGCCGATGATGCCGCAGGCGGCGGTCAGCGGCATGGTCCGGAACAGGCCGCCGAGGTCGCTGCACTTGTGCAGGCCGGTCCGGTACACGACGACGCCGGCGCTCATGAACAGCAGCGCCTTGTAGATGATGTGTGCGAAGGCATGCGCCGCGGCGCCGTTGATCGCGACCTCGCTGCCGATGCCGATCGCGCAGACCATGAAGCCGACCTGATTCACGATCGAGTAGGCGAGGATCCGGCGCGCGTCGTTCTCGAGCAGCGCGTAGATGATGCCGTAGAAGATCATCCAGGTGCCGGTCGCGACCAGCAGCGGCTCGCCCGGGAACAGCAGGATCAGCGCCAGCACCGCGGCCTTGGTCGTGTACGCGGACAGGAATACCGCGCCGGTCGGGCTGGCTTCCGGGTAGGCGTCGGCAAGCCAGGCCGAGACCGGCGGTGCCGCGACATTGACCAGCAGCCCCGCGAGGATCAACCAGCCGGCCGGCGTGTCGGCGAGCATCGGCACGAGGTCGACCGAGCCGGTCGCGACGGCCTGCGCGA